>JAUXFJ010000201.1 GCA_030620065.1 Anaerolineaceae bacterium | reverse complement strand
ACCTTCCTCTAGGATCAATCCTAAAAGGAAATGTTCTGTACCGATGTGCTCCTTGCGCATGCGTTCTGCTTCTTTTTGCGCCAGACTGAGTACTCGGCGAGCTTTTTGCGTGAACTTGTCCGTGCCAGCCAAGGCAATCCTCCTTGCCATTTTTCAACTCCCCTATCAAAAACACCTTTAGTTATGGTTTCGATAGGTAGAAACCATAACAGGGGAAGCGGCATGATTGAGACGCTGCTTCACTCACTTTGTATAAAATACTTGTTTACATTGGTATTTTGATTCTACCAAATTTTAGCTTCATAGACTCGCTTGTACAGCCTTTAATACAAAATGTTAATATGAAACTTCAAGTGGGTTTTTCTGAAAAGCATATCAACCAAGCTGGAAAATATAATTAATATCAATTAACCATTATTCTTCCAGAAGATAAGCCAGTACCCATTGTGTGGTTGCCAACAGGGCTTCGGTATGCGTGCGTTCATAGTTATGCGATGCGTCCACACCAGGACCAATCAACGCTACGGCTACATCCCCTCCTGCACGCCAAAAGGCTTCGCCATCGGAACCGTAGTGGGGATAGATATCCACCTTATAGGCAATCCCGTGTGATTCCGCCAGGCTTCGCATGCGCTGGCTCAAGCCGTGATGATAAGGTCCACCCGAATCCTTGACGCAAAGCGAGCTATGGAACTCATCTGAGTTCTGACCATCACCTACCGCAGCCATATCCACTGAGATCAGTTCGCTCACTGCTTCAGGAATGCCTGCCGCGGCGCCATGTCCCACTTCTTCATAATTGCTGAAATGGAAGACCGTCGTATAAGCCGGCTGTAAGCCCGCCTGCGTCATGGCTTGTATGGCTGCCACCAGGCAAGCCACGCAGGCTTTATCGTCCAGATGTCGTGAGCGCACAAAACCATTGGTAACTTCCACGCGTGGGTCGAAGGCTACAAAATCACCGATTTCAATGCCCAGGGCGCGTGTTTCGTCGACACTGCTCGTGCGAGCATCCAGGCGGACTTCCATCGCGTCATCATCGCGCTTATCCTCGCGCACACTGGCGCCATAAACATGCGTGGAGGCTTTATGCAGCAGCAAGCTGCCGCGCACGCTCTCACCCTTGCTAGTGAAAACCCTGCATCCCTCACCCTCAACCGTGTTCCACGCAAATCCCCCGATCGCAGTTAATTTCAAACGACCGTTGGACTTTATCTCCTTGACCATCGCCCCAAGCGTGTCTACATGGGCGGTCAGGGCATGCCAGGGGGCTTCCTCTTTACCAGGAAGAACAGCTACCAAAGCGCCTTTGCGCGTACGCGTGAGTTGAAGCATCGGATAAGCTGAAAGTTCCTTTTCGACCAGGCTGATCGCCTTTTCGGTAAATCCGGTAGGGCTGGGCGTATTCAATAAGCGAGTTAGAAATTCAATTAAATAATCTTGATCAATTTCAGGTAGTGTCATTTCTCTCTTCCCTTTTCTCAAACAGGTTGATTTTCTCCCTCCAGGCAGGCGGGATAGGGATAGAATGCTCACCTTCAGGGTCATAGGCAACCATCACAACTTTGCCACGCGCCAGAGCCATTCCCGTACCGCTTTCTTCTATCTGGAAACTGAATTCGAGACTCTGGATGCCCATGTGGTTCACCCCTAAACCAACGAGCAGCTCCTGCCCGAAGCGGATTGGTTTCAGATAGCTGATTTGCTACTCGGCAACCACCATCCCAAATGTATTAAAGTTTTGTCCATCCCACACGCCCACTGCCTGGTAATAAGCCATGCGCGCCGATTCGACATATGTGATAAAGCTGGCATTATTGACATGACCCTGCGTGTCCAGGTCAGCATAACGTACCGTGATCGGGTGATAAAAATTAAATTGCCTGCCAGCAGATGTTTCTTGGGATCCGTTTAAGCTCAATTGGGCACCTGTAATTAAATATTTTGTGTGTTTGAGCATATTATACGTCAAATTGGCTTGTAAAATTTCTATTAGGACATTCATATGATAAACTATAAATTAGCCTATTTTTATCATAAATGTGATAAAAGACCATAATTGATGAGTTTTCTCCATCGTTTGAATCTCAAGGAATAATAAAATGCAAATAACACGCCAAGCTGATTATGCACTTAGAGCCATACTCTACCTGTCCAGACTAAGTAAAAATGCCCGCACCGCAACCAGGAAAATTGCTGAAGAGATGCAAATTCCCACCTCCTTTTTAGCCAAGATCCTCTCTCAGCTTTTGATTGCCGGTTTAATCAACACCTCGCGTGGCACACGCGGCGGCGTATCTCTGGTGCGCGAGCCACAGGAAATATCCGTCCTTGAAGTGATAGAAGCCATCGACGGACCTATCGCACTGAACCAGTGCACCCATGATCCATCTACATGTCCTTTCGGAGAGCACTGCCCAATTCATGAAACATTATGTGAGGCTGAAGAAATCCTGGTTAATAAATTGAAGAATACCAGCTTCGCAGAACTCCTCGATCGCGAATCACAGACCAGGCACTGAACTCTGACTAATACACATTATTTCGCCTGTCCATAAGACAGGCGTTTATATTGTCAAATTAAGGTTACATTTTATGCTTCAAACCGCAAGTGGAAAACTTAAACTTCAAATTGCCTATTTTACGCTCATCCGGACTGTCATGAATTCCGGTTACCGCATGGTCTACCCCTTGCTGCCGCTCTTTGCCAGCGGACTTGGCGTGGATCTGGCTGTCCTGGCTGCGGCTTTTTCTGTGCGTTCCCTTCTGGGTGTTTTGGTACCTTTCCTGACAGCCTTTGCAGAGACACGCGGCAGAAAAACAGGCATGCTGCTTGGTCTTGGCTTCTTCACGCTCGGTTGCGGTATAGTTGCAATCTGGCCTGGTTTCATCACCTTTGTAATTGCTTCTTCATTGGTAGTGGTTGGGAACGGCGTATTTATTCCTTCCATGCAGGCATACCTGGGAGATCGTGTACCTTATGAGCGCCGAGGGACAGTGCTCTCCATTACCGAGCTGAGCTGGTCACTCGGGTTTATCATCGGCATTCCTTTACTGGGCGCTCTGATACTCAAAATCAATTGGGTCGCTCCTTTCATCCTCCTGGCTGGATTGGGCTTGATATTAAGCGCAATTCTATTATGGTTCATCCCCAACGAAGCAAGTACTCAGAAGGCAAATCAAGCCATGCTGCAAAACTTAAAGCAGGTTGTTAGCTATTGGCCTGCTCTGGCTGGTTTGCTGATGAGCTTTCTTTTCGCTGGCGCCAATGAAACTGTTAATCTCGTATTCGGTGTGTGGATCGAAGCTGGTTTTGGTCTTACATTTGCCACAATGAGTGCCGCAACGATAGTGATTGGCACCTCGGAATTGGCGTCAGAACTGCTTTCAGCATTGGTCATTGACCGTCTGGGAAAGAAACGTGCTATTCTAATTTCTTTGGTATTAAACAGCTTTTCTGCTCTGCTGCTGCCTCTATTAGGGTCGAGCCTGATCAGCGCGCTGGTTGGCTTAGGCTTTTTCTATATCACTTTTGAATTTACCCTCATCAGCACTATAACCATTATGAGTGAAGTCTTGCCCAATGCACGGGCTACTTTAATAGCCGCCACAGTGGCGTCCTTCTCGCTCGGACACGTGTTGGGCGCCTTGATCGCCCCCGGTTTATTCGCCCACGGGTTTTGGGCATCTTGCCTCGCAACAGTAGCGCTCAATGCGCTTTCATTGATCTTTTTAACACAAGTCAAGGTAACCAAAGAAACAGCAGCTTCCGCAATACCCGCTAACTGGTAATATCTCTCTT
>JAUXFJ010000080.1 GCA_030620065.1 Anaerolineaceae bacterium | reverse complement strand
TGAACCGCCACTTTGGGTATAGCCATGTTTGTTCGGTTTTCTGGCAGAATCCACCAATGCTTCGATGATAAATGGCGCAGGGGCTAGATCTGGAGATCCCATATCTAGCCGAATAACATCCACACCTTTTTTATGTAATTGATCAATTTTTTTATTTAGGGTCGAGAAAAAATAGGGTTTGACATTCGCGATACGATCTGCTGGTTTGATTTCCATTGAAAAGTTTCATAGCCTCATTTAAGTGAACTTGGATGCTAATTATAATACTGATGTTCTCATAATTCCGTAACTTAACATATAAGCTTGAAGATTCTTAAGCGCGCGATCGCTGTACGCCTGATATCGTTCTTTTTTCCGCAAATGCAAATCGCCAGAGATCGGAGGAAGCAATCCAAAATTAGCTTTCATGGGTTGAAAATTTTGTGCTTCCGCATGCGTAACGTAATGCATAAGTGCGCCCGTCATCGTTGTTAATGGAAATGATACTAATTCTTCCCCATTTAATGAGCGTGCCAGATTCATACCTGCTACGAGACCTGATGCAACATTTCCAACATACCCTTCAATACCTACAATCTGTCCTGCAAAAAAAAAGGTCACCCTTAGTCCTGAACTGCATGGTCTCATCTAACAACTTTGGAGAAGCTATAAATGTATTTCTGTGCATCTGACCATAACGGACAAATTCTGCTTGCTCAAGCCCTGGGATCATCCCAAACACACGTTTCTGCTCGCTGTATTTTAGATTTGTTTGAAATCCAACCAAGTTGTAAAGATCACCAGCGAGATTATCCTGCCGCAATTGGACTACTGCATATGGACGCTGTCCAACGCGGAGGTCAAACAATCCAACCGGCCGCATAGGCCCAAAAGCTAAGGCACGCAAGCCACGTTTTGCCAGCACCTCTACCGGTAAACAGCCCTCAAAAAATATTTTTTTACACTCGTCGCCCTTTTCTTTTTCAATATCATCAAAAGCCCTCAAAGGAATCCTTTCAGCATCTATTAAGGCTTCAACAAATGCCAAATACTCTTCTTTACCCATCGGACAGTTAATATAATCACCCCCCTCCGACTCGCTGCGTTCGTATCTTGAAGCACGAAAAGCAATATCCATATTGATCGTTTCTCTAGAAATGATCGGTGCTATTGCATCAAAGAAAAACAGCTGTGATTCTTGCGTCAGTGCAATTATGCTTTCTGTTAATGCTTGCGATGTCAAAGGCCCAGAGGCGATGATCCCCGCAGTTTCCGGTATCTTGATAAATTCTTCCCGAATGACCTCAACCAAGGGATGCGTTTCGATAGCATGTCCAACAGCCTGCGAGAAGGCTTTACGATCAACAGCCAAAGCACCACCCGCTGGTAATGAGCTTTCATCGGCACAACGAATTAAAAGAGAGCCTAACTGCCTAAGCTCCTCCTTGAGAAGCCCTGATGCGCGATTACTGAACCTAGAACCCAAGGAATTTGAACACACAAGCTCCGCCAAGCCACCGCCAAGATGTGCTTCAGTACTTTTGCCAGGCCGCATCTCATACAGGCAAGAAGAAACACCCCGCTGAGCAAGCTGCCATGCTGCTTCGCAGCCGGCTAACCCCCCACCAATAACAAGAGCTTTCATCAAATTAATCATAACCTCCAATTATATAAATCACTTCATAATATTTATTAATTTATATAGAAATACTCTCTGGCATATATCTTGCAACATTTGATAATTACAGCTATACTAATATAAGTGAGGTAATGCTTATGCTACAAACACATTATCAAAACACAAGCACGACAACATCTGCTCATTTAGCACAGACGATGACCCTTCTCAGTCTAACCTCTGTCGAACTGCGTCAAAAGATTGATGCGGAATTGGCTAACAATCCTGCCCTCGAGCTTATCGAGGAACGCCGCTGCCCAATGTGTAAGAGAATTTTACCCCAGTCTGGTTCATGCCCTGTGTGCAGTCAACCAAACACTGAAAATTCTGATGCCCCAATCGTTTTCATTTCCCCGCGGGAAGACTTCTATACATCAGGCAGTTCAATTTCAAAGGAGATTCCCGAAGACCCTTTCTCATCCGAACCGGTTGACCTTCCCACATTCGTCTTACGCCAAATTGCGCCTGAGTTAGAAGCGGACGAGCGCCTAATCGCCGCGTATATCCTCACTAACCTTACTGAAGATGGTTTTCTGACCATAAAGCCAATAGAAATTGCCAGGTATCATCATCGACTGCCAAGTGACATCGAGGCTTTAATTCATAGGCTTCAACGTTGTGAACCATTTGGCGTCTGTGCATCAAGTCCCAACGAAGCCCTGTTAACACAAGTTGAGATCCTTTCTGAGACAACCCGCGTTCCCGAATTGACAAAGTCCGTCATTGAAGAAGGACTTGAGTATCTCAGTCATCATCAATTTGCAGAGCTTGCACACCTCCTTGGCGTGAGTACCCAGCAGATCCAGCTCGTCGCAAAATTCATCAGCGAAAACCTCAACCCCTTCCCAGCACGTTCACATTGGGGAGATGTTCGCAATCCGATCGAAGCTTCTTCTCAGGTCTATCATCAACCCGATGTGCTTATCTATCACCTTAATGATCATCCAGAGAACCAATTAGTCGTAGAAATTATTCTCCCATTAAGAGGAACTTTACGGATAAATCCCCTCTTCAAACAAGCCGTTAAGAAAATAGAAAATGACAAAGCCGTTGATTGGAAGCAGGATCTTGAGAAAGCATCCCTGCTGGTCAAATGCATCCAACAGCGTAATAATACTATGCGCTTACTCCTAGAAAAGCTTGTCAACCTGCAAAAGCCGTTTATACTTAAGGGTGAGAAATACATGAAATCGATCACCCGAGCAAAAATCGCACACGAGCTTGAAGTTCATGAATCTACTATTTCTAGAGCAGTCTCAGGAAAATCCGTGCAGCTTCCCAACAAGCGAATCGTTCCAATGTCGCTCTTCTTTGACCGAAGTCTTAGTGTTCGATCAATTGTTAAAGAAATTATTGAAGCAGAAATGCACCCGTTAAGTGATACAGAGATCCAAAACCTGCTCAAAGAACAAGGAATAACTGTTGCACGCAGAACTGTTGCTAAATATCGCTCCAAGGAGGGCATTCTGCCGGCTCACCTTCGACACGCTCGGGAATTAGCTACTACCTGATGAGTAATTGTGGCATCAAACACATCGTCTTCAGCATCAAATGAAATAGATCGCCCTTATCCAGCCGAACAAGAACAATCGGCCATTTTGGATTTGCTACCTAGTGCTGCAATTATTTATAACCGCAGTACCGATCAAATCCTGGCTGCAAATCAAGCTTTTTACCTATTGACCGAATTTGTACCAAAACTTACAGTCGGCGAAAGTCTATCAGCAATAATTCCCGAAGAAATTGATACAAATCCACTCTCCGGAACAAAACGAACGGTATCATTGAATCATAAATCTGGCGAGATACTCAACATTGTTTTGAATGTCCATTCCCTAAATAAGACTAATCAACAAGTAATCCTTCTTTTTACCCCTGAGAAGAATTCGACCGATATCAAAACATACTTATTAGAACAAGATCTGTTCTTTAACAACTTCACCCAGCTAACAAAGATTGGTAAGCAGCCCGATCTTCAGTCCGTGTTGAACTTTGTCATAACTCTTATTGAAAGCAGCATTCGCGCCAATTGTATTGCCATTTATAAAGCAAATGCAGAAAAACCACAACTGCAGAGAGTTGCAAGTTCCCAAAATGAATACGTGCAATATTTACCGGATTACTTGACTGCTGAAGACCTCATTAACCTTCAAGAGCCTCTGCTTTGGAAAGAAAACAAAAAAACAACCTCTGAGCTTCATCAGGCAGCTCAAGATGCAGGATTGATATATCTCGCATCAGTTCCGCTTGGGCAGGAAGGTGCCTGGTTTGGTCTTCTTGTCGTCGCTGGTATACAGTCAATTCCGAATGATGACCAGCTGAAATTCCTGTCGTTAATTGGCAAAGAAACCGCCAATGCAATGGAGAAGCAAATCGCCCTTGAAAATGCCAGAAGAACCATCCAAAAGATAAAACAGATTGTTAAGATCGAGCATTCAATCATAGATAATCTAGAAGAAGGAGTCATTATCCTGACACCGGATCTAAAAATAGCAGAGATGAATCCTGCTGCTGAGATTATCCTAGGATATGCAAGCAACGAAGTATTTAAGCAACCAATTGATTCGATTCTCATAGGCACCAAGACACTCTCATCAACATTTAATGCTGCACTCCAAGGAATAACGACTCTTGTAAGTAGCGATTTACGGCTTCACAACCGTACCGGCAAGTCTTTCCCCGCTCAAGTTATGACTGTACCTGTTATGGCAGATACAAGACTAATCAGCATCATCATTCTACTGAGAGATACAAGCCAAACCGAGCAAATCCGCGCCCGTACACAGCAGCTTGAGCAGCGTGCTTTCCTCGGTGAGGTTACAGCGATATTTGCACACGAAGTTAAAAACCCGATAAATAGCATCATGACCGGACTGCAATTCATTGGCATGAATATGTCTGAAGACGCCCCCCATTATGAGCTTATCAATCGTCTTCAAAATGATTGCTTGAGATTAACTCACCTGATGGACTCGGTACTCACTTTTTCAAAGCCCGTTGAATATCATCTAACACCTGTTGATTTGAGCATATTACTTCCCCGTATCCTTGAACGCTGGAATCCGCGCATGAAGCGCTTGAACATTTCACCCTACTTTGAAACGTCCGAAGAACACCCCCAAGTTACTGGTGATTCGCGTGCCCTGGAACAAGTCTTCGTCAATTTGATAAGCAACGCAGTACAAGCCATGAATGCCAAAGGCGGCTCATTAAGTGTGAAAGTTCAAAATACTGAACACAGCCTTGACCCACCTCAATATGAGATCATCGTTTCAGATACCGGACCAGGAATTCCTGAAGACATACGCGAACATATTTTTGAACCTTTTATGACCACCAACCCCAAAGGTACTGGCTTAGGTTTAGCAATCTCCAAAAGGATTGTTACAGCTCATAAAGGAAACATCTATGTTGAAAGTTTTCCTGGCGGTACAATGTTCCACGTATTTCTACCCAAAGCAATTGGAGAAGAATAATGAGTGCTACGATATTGGTTGTAGACGACGAAGAAACTGCTCGATTAGTCATCGCGGATTTCTTGAGAACCAAAGGATACGAAGTTATTGGTGTCGGAACCTTAGCTGATGCGCGCGAAAACCTAAAAAAGGGTACTTCAGATATCATAATTTTAGATGTTCGCCTTCCGGATGGATATGGCCCAAATTTATTAAATGATGCTGCTCAAATGCCATTACGACCTCAGATTATCCTTATCACCGCGCATGGCGAAATCGATGAAGCGGTTGAAGCAATGAAAAATGGTGCTCAAGATTTCATTCAAAAGCCCCTTGATCTGCTTGAATTGGAAAAATCCATCCGGCGCGCCGAAGAAGTTGTCGCAATGCGGCGCGAGTTAAATCACTTGCGAACTACACAAAAGCAAAATGATAAATTCATCATTGGTCAGACACCTAAAATGCTCGCAGTTGTTAATCTTGCAAAGCGCGCTGCAGAAACTTCTGTCTCAGTATTGATCACCGGTAAAACAGGTACAGGTAAGGAAGTTCTGGCAACCTTCATCCACCAAAATGGCCCAAGAAAAGATAAACCATTTATTGATATCAATTGCCCTGCCATTCAACCAACCATGTTTGAATCAGAGCTCTTTGGCCACGAGGCAGGTTCTTTCACGAGTGCTACCCACCGAAAGAACGGTCTTATGGAAATTGCAGATGGCGGAATACTCTTCTTGGATGAGATTTCATCTATGCCTGTCGACATGCAAGCTAAACTGCTAAGGGCTATCGAAGAACGCGCTTTTCGCCGCGTGGGTGGAACAACACTGCTCAAGGTAGATGTTCAGATCATTGCTGCCTCAAACCGAAACCTGAAAGAAATGATCACCCATCACAAGTTCCGCGAGGACCTCTACTATCGTTTGAAAGTAGTTGACCTTGATCTCCCTAATCTAAGTGAAAGACGTGAAGATATTCCAGAATTAGTTGGGCTTCTCATTAGGAAATTTAATGCTAGTATGGGCGCAAACATCACCGATGTTACCCCGCGTGCCATGAAAGCCATTATAGAATACGATTGGCCAGGCAACATCAGAGAATTAAGCAATACAATAGAACGCGCAATCCTTTTCTGTGATGATGTCGCGATCGATATCCATCATCTTCCGACAGAGCTCACAAACAACAAAAAGGATTAATCAAAAAATTCAATATCACACACAAAGATTGTTAAAACCAAATAACCTGGCACACTAATTGCAACAATGCCTTCTGAGAGAATGAATGTTCAGGAGGCATTTATGTTTGAGACAACTTACGAATTCCTTATCACGATGGCCACAGTACTCTTTCTGATCGGGCTAATATCCATGGGATTAAGCATCTTCATACTGGCTAAACAAGCAATGGGCAAGAATTTGCAAACTATTGCTGAACAAACCACGAAACTTGCCGAAAAGGGAATAACAGAGAATATCTCTGGGCTTGTTGGCAACGCTTCATCATTGATCAACGCCCTCGATAATTTATCCAGATCAAGTACAGGTGTTGGTGTTTTCCTTGTATTCTTAAGCTTGGTTCTGATAGGCGCAGCTTATTTCCTCATTCAGCAAATAAATTTCCCACTACCATAGCCTGCACAATTTATAATCTCAAGGGACAAAATTATGAGCGTGGATGGATTCATTAGCAAATTGCAAGCACTCTTTGAACCTTATGATTCAAAAAAACTCATCCGTTCATTACGTCAAGACCCATTGGTTTGGCAAGCGTTGTCGAATGCTGATCTCCAACAACGTTTTATCGATTGTGCGCAAGCCCAAACCGATAGATGGACCCCTGGGTGTCTCGCTGCCCTGATGTTAGATGCTGAGCTTTTGACCCTCCAAGGTCAATTTGATATGTCCCAAGTGTTACCGGCAGATATCAGTAAGCAAATGTATCAATCTTATGAGACTGTATGCAGCACAGGTTTACCCCCTGACACTCTGCCTCGGGCAGGTTTGCTGGCATTGGTGCTAAGGGATCATTACGTCATTAAAGGGTCTTGGG
>JAUXFJ010000178.1 GCA_030620065.1 Anaerolineaceae bacterium | reverse complement strand
TGGCGCGAAGTTCATTTAAAACTGCGCAGGCTCGCACAAGGACAGGGCATTGACCTGGATGCATCAAAACCAGACCCTGAATCCTGAAAGTGCAATCAACTCTCCAAGCCCTCAGAGAATGAGTTTTTTTCTCTTCCAATCCTTGATCGTGGCACCTCAAATTTCGCGCCAAAGTGGATTTGAACATATCCTGACAGGATCAAAGGCAAGTGGTAAGATTATCGGCTCAGTAAAAAAGGTAGGTACTGATTTGACTTGCCTGTAAATGTGGAGTTGCATCAATGTACAGTGAAAAACCTAAGAAAAAAAGTCCAGCTTTGGTTGTAATCCTTCTGCTGATCCCCTTTCTTATAATCGTTGCAGCTATAGGTGCCATCAGTTTGAATATACTGAGGGAAGGCGCACAAAACCTGATCGTTAATAACAATGGAAGCAGTGAAATTTCCCCTGAAATGTTGAATCAGCTAAGTAACACTGAGACTCTGCAAATTCCCAAGGGTGTTAAAACATTCATGATCCTGGGTTCAGACTACCGCCCGCAGATGGGTTACCGCACGGATGTGATCCTCCTGGTTGCCGTCAATACACGAAAAGGAAACATCAGCTTGCTCTCATTCCCGCGCGATTTGTGGGTCTACATCCCTGGTTGGGAAATGCAGCGCATCAATACAGTCCAACCTCGCGGCGGTTTTGAGCTATTGGGAGATACACTTGAAGTAAATTTCGGTTTCAGACCTGACAACTATGCTATGTTAGATTTCGAAGGCTTCAAGCAAGTCATCGACACATTGGGTGGGATCGATATCAAAACTGAGGAGGCAATGACAGACCGCTGCGACTTTACTTCAAGTGGTTGGTGCACCGTTGAACCTGGCACAGTGCATATGGATGGTGATTTTGCGCTCTGGTATGTTCGGGCGCGCTACAATTCCTCAGATTTCGACCGCACCCGCCGAGCGCAGGAGGTCATTCAAGCAGTATTAAAGAAGACAATCAGCATCCAGACGCTCCTAAATTCTTCGGAATTGATTGCTACGCTCAATCAAAGTCTAGAGACGGATGTGAGATTAGGCGACTTGCTGCCGCTTATGACAAATTTTAGCAGTTTAACAAAAGACGGCGCTATTCACACCTACGCTATCAGCCCCAATGAAGCGACCGGTTGGATCACACCCGGCGGCGCCAACGTCCTGTTGCCAGATTATCCAGCTATCTATCAGATCCTCTTGCAGGTTTTTGGGATTGAAGATCAATAGAGGATTAGCCATGCAAGCAAATTATTTAGAAGGTCGCTTGTATAGCCGCAAATTCAGGACGTTTTCTTCATTCCCCTGTAAACAATAAAGGTGACTCGGGCGGATACCAGCCACCCAAAGGATTGTCTCACTTTGAGTCACCAAGGGCCAGCCATCACGAGCCTTTTCAGGTATCTTCTCATTGATAAAGAAATCGCTGATCTTCTGACTGTGTCCATGCATGCCAAAAGGCTGCCAGCGATCACCGGATTTTCTGCCTCGTATAATCAGGGGAAAAGCAAGTTTATCCGCTTCCAACCAAGCCTGGTTTGGATCCTTAAGTTGGTTTGGCTTCTGCTGCAAATACTCGCTGCGTTCAATGAGACGAGCTGACATAAACCAACCACTATTTAATTCAATCTCAGAATCCGGGATAAGAGCTAAATTCTCATCCTGAGGGACTTGGGGCCATTCTCCCAGGGGTAAACCAACAGCCTTCTCCTTGATATAAAATTTTTCATCCTCGATCACCAAGTCTAAATGTGCAATCAAATCAAGCCTACCCGAAACGGTTGGTGATTGCACAGCTTCTACAGCCCGATCAATAGTATCCAAGCCAATGTCGCGCAAATTAGGCCGCAAAAGATCCAGTCCCATCCTGAGCACCCGCCGCTTCAAGCCCAAGGGCATCCCAAGAAATCGCTCACGATAGATTGTGACCAGCCCTGCTTCCAAGTTATAAAGACAGTCCTGCCAGGCATTCTGACTGAGCTGGATCAGAAGTTCTTCGTCCTCTCGCAATACCTCCGCCATACGCCAAAGTACTTGACGCACCTGTGGGTTGTAGGTCTCCAGCCTGGGAAGCAAATCATGCCTGAGGCGGTTGCGGAAATAAGTCTTATCTAAATTGCTGCGGTCAAACAAGGGCGTTAAACCCTGTTCCTTGCAGTAATTTATTACCTCAGTGTGCCAAACCCCCAGCATGGGTCTGATCAATGGAATCGCCATGCTCCAATGGGGAAAAATCTCTTGATAAGTCATGCCTTTAAGTCCTCCCATGTCTGCCCCGCGCAAGAGATGCATCAACACCGTTTCAACCTGATCGTCGGCTGTATGTGCAACCACAACCGCTTGTGCCTTCACTCGCTCCGCTTGCTCGAAGAGGAAGCGATAGCGGCATTCACGCGCTGCCTCTTCAACAGACTGACCTTGTTCCTTTGCCTTTTGTGCTACATCAACTTTACCCTGTATACAGTGCATACCCCATGCTTCTGCAATTTGAGCAACTACTTTGGCTTCATCAGCCGATTCGGAACGCAGGCAATGGTCCAGATGAGCAGGTATAAGGTTTAGACCCATTTGATGCATCATATGCATCAGACTGAGACTATCAGGTCCACCCGATACGCCAATCAGCAGAGCCGCCTGAGGTCCCAACTGGCAGAAGGAGTTCAAGGCTTGAGAAATTTTTTGCGACAGCATACCAAAATTATAGCATCATCATTCCCCTCAAGGAGTCTCAAACTGGCACATCTTATTCGGAAAGCGGAATGCGGTATACTACATTCAGGTCAATAAAAATGTCAAAAAATGCATACATAATCGGCCTCACTGGGAATATCGCTTCTGGGAAAAGTGTCATTCGTCGTATGCTGGAAAATTCAGGCGCACTCGGGATCGATGCAGACCTTTTAGCGCAGCGAACTTATTCAAAGGGCGCGCCTGCTTATCAAGCCATATTGGATGCATTTGGAGAGCATCTTCTGGACCCCTTTGGGGAAATTGACCGCAAAGCCTTAGCACAGATCGTTTTCTCCGATCGCGAGAAACTTGTACTGCTGGAGGGGATCATCCATCCCATTGTACAAAGATCTCTTGACTTTCTTATTCAAAAGGCTCAAACCCATGTGATCGTGATTGAAGCCATCAAACTATTCGAAATTGGGCTCGACAGGCTCTGCCAATCCGTTTGGGTAAGTAACGCTGACTATAATATCCGGCTCCAGCGTCTTGTTAACCAACGCGGCATGCTGCGTGAATCTGCAGAAATGCGTCTCAGTTCACAGCCCCCACAGGAAGAGAAACTCCAAAAAGCTGACGTGGTCATTCAAACCGAGGTCAGCTTCACGCAAACCTGGCAACAAGTGCGGAACGCCCTAAAATCTGCTGACCTCAATGATTTTGACCCTTCTGAGTGGTGTCCCTTGGAAAATGGGCTGATTGCCAGACCGCTACATCTTGACGAAGCGGTTACGGCCGCAAAATTCTTGGAGCAGGAAAGTTCTAACATCATTACAGCAGAAGATATCTTGCAAATCCTGGGGCAGCGATCACTCCTCAGCGTCTGGAAAACCGATGAACTCCTGGGACTCATTTTTTGGCAGATGTCAAACTTTACTGCTGTAGTCGAAAGTTTGGTTCAAAAAGACATGTGTATCACACTAGAAACCAGCCAAGCGATCTTGTATGTTTTGCGAAGTCTAGCTGAACGCCATTTGACTGAGGTGCTCTTCATCTTACCTGACGCAGGTCTGATGATCAACACAACTGCGCTTGATTTCCAGCTCATCCAACATGAAAAACTGGAAAATCCCATTTGGCGTTCAATTTTAAATCGCTATGATCCTGATACTAAAACAATATTCATGAAAACACTCAACACAAATGGCTTAATTCTTAAATCGATAGAAACAAAAAAACCTTTAAACAGGTTATACTTATAATCTAAACTGGTTTTTATCATGAGATGAACATAAAATGACAGAACTCCTTAATGACATCCTCTTCCTCTTGCAACGCTTCAACTGGTCTGACATCCTGGATATATTCCTCGTAACAGTCGTGTTTTCATCCATCTTAATCCTGCTGCGTGATACGGAAGCGATGGTCTTACTGCGCGGGGTCTTTCTGATCATCGTTCTATTAAGTCTAT
>JAUXFJ010000034.1 GCA_030620065.1 Anaerolineaceae bacterium | reverse complement strand
GCATCTGGTTCCATAGTAAATAATGGTCCACCGGCAACAATCAGCTTATCAAGCGCCTTTGCGCGCAGCAATACTTTTAACACCGAGTCACGCTGCACTGTCATGGCACTAATAAAAACCATATCTGCCCATTCAATATCGCTGTCCCTCAACGTGTTCACATTCATGTCCACCAAGCGCTTTTCCCACGTGCCCGGCAGCATGGCCGCGACCGTCAATAACCCCAACGGCGGTGAAGATGAGCGTTTACGCACAAATTTCAGCGCATGCTTGAAACTCCAAAAAGTATCCGGAAATTCAGGGTATATCAATAATATATTCATCTATACCTCTTTTGTTGCTTTCTCATCAGCGTGAGTTGCGTCGGTCTCTTCGCCCTCATCCTTGCTGCGCTTTTTCTGCCGCCGCTCTTCTCGTTTTCTTTCACGCTGCTCACGCTTGTCATCTTTCTTTCCTTTGTCCTTGTCTTTACGGTTTTCGATGAAAGCTGCCACAAGTCCCTTTGATGCAGGTAGCCTGAGCAGCTGTTCCTGGTTCAATCGGTTAATCTGTTGGTACATCACAGCCATTTCCTCGGCCGAATAAGGTAAATCGTTATCCAACCACCAAAAGATGGTCGCCAGCAGCGCCCCCGCCAAATGGTTTGCGATAAACGTCACCGGTATCACGGCTTCTGCACCTGTGGCCGCAATCTCATCCTCCAACAACTTCTGAACATTATCGGCGATATTTTGATGAAGCTGGCGCGAAGCTGTGATTCCACCCTTCCCGAAGATCATGATGCGGTACAGATCATAATTCGCTTCAGCAAACTCAAAATACTTCTGTAGCGGTTTGATATCATCCAGATACCACTGAGAATTCATGAATTGCGGTACCTGATCAATGAAATCATCCATTAACTGTCGCATGACATCTGCAAGCAGTTCATCCTTGTCTTTATGATGAAGATAAAAAGTCGCCCTACCCAGGTTGGCATGGTCGGTGATATCCTGAATGTTGATCTCATCATAGCCGCGATCCATGATCAACGCCAACATGCTTTCACGCAACAACTTCCTTGTCCTTTGCACCCGTCGGTCTACTTTTCTGGCCATTTCACCTCCGCAAGCCTTTTATTACTCATTATTGTAATTAGTGTTTAATTATAGACATGTGTTTATTATCTCGCTCAAACCAATTATAGCCAATATCCACTGTCTGTCAAGTACTTCAATGAACGAAGTCGGCAAAAAAAGGCGTGTGACATCTTGACTGATATCTATAACCCTTTTACAGCCAAATCCTTATCCCTAGCTGTTTAATTGGCTAAAAGGCTTTATAATTAGTGTCGATCAAAACAATATAAAAGAAGAGGGAATGAAATGGTTTTAAACCAGAAAGAGCAAGAGCTTCAACTGCACCCAACCGCCAAAATTCTCGGTTTTAACATTAACGGTGTGCGCACAGCGCTCGTCTATGGGGACATGAACGGCCTCGTCTACGAACGCCTGCAGATCGACACCCCCTTCGACATGCCCTTTATTAATGCCCTCGAAATCATCTGCAAAGCTGCTGAAAAGCTGCTTTCCATGGTTCAAGCACAGCGGCTGCCTGGCCCTGAAGTAATCTCACTTGCCATCAGCGGGGATATTGATACCAACCGCGGTATGCTCGTCTCTGCGCCGGATCTGCCTCAATGGAAAAACGCCCCAATTAAAGGTCGCCTAGCAATGCGTTATAACCTGCCGGTCTTTCTCGAGCAGGAAGCGAATGCTGGCGCACTGGCGGAATATTATTTTGGTGCTGGGCAGGGGTTCAAGAACCTGGTCTTCATCAGCATGGAGCCCACAGTGCGCGCCGGCATCATTGCCGATGGGCTCGTCTATCACAGTCCTGGCGGTTATGCCGGCAACTTGGGGGACATTATCCTTGCTGAGCAAGGTCCTGCGGGCTATGGGCTACCAGGCTCACTGAACGGTTTTGCCAGTGCCCCTGGCATCGTAGAGCTGGCACGCCTGCGCTTCCCCCAGTATTGGCAAGCTGACCTGGGTCCTTACCAGTTGGTCGAAACTGCTCATAACGGTGACGAAAATGCGCTAAAAGTCTTTGCTGAATCAGGTGAATGGCTGGGCAAAGGGCTCTGTCCGCTTGTTCGATTGCTACACCCCGAAGTGATGATCATCGGTAATCCCGGCAGCCTGCTCGAAGAAGCCATGCTCGTGCCTGCGCGCAGGGCTTTACAGACTGCCACAAGCGTACCACTAGAGATTCTGCCACGCTTGCTACCTGCCAAACTCGGCAGCCGCCTGAACGACCTCAGCGCGCTTTCACCTGCCATCGACCGCTTCCGCCGGCAGGGATAAGCCGGTATTGTTTATCCACCAACATATCCCTTTTAAATACAGGAACAATTGTGATATCCGAAGAACTAAATATACCGACATTGGCCTAAACAGGAAATTGTATAGATCCTAAGCCTTAGGCAGCTCGTATCCCTGCTCAAATATTTTCAGGCAGGCGTCCACCGCTTCAGGATCATACAGGCGGCCCCTATTTTTGTTGATTTCCGCCAAAGCTTTTTCTATACCTAAAGCTGGTCGATAAGGTCTGTATGATGACATTGCTTCAACCACATCCGCCACAGCTAGGATTCTTGCCTCGAGCATTATTTCCTCCCCCTTGAGGCCCTGCGGATATCCCGAGCCATCCATCATCTCATGATGCTGCAGAACCATCTGCGCTATCGGCCATGGGAATTCAATATGCTTCAGCAGATCAAAACCAACTTGCGGGTGGGTTTTGATTATATCGAATTCAATTTCACTTAGCCCACCAGGCTTACTAAGAATCTCGGCAGGTACATGTATCTTACCCAAGTCATGGACAATTCCCGCCATTTTAATACCTTCTAAGCGAAATTCGGAAAAACCCATCTGGCTGGCAATAGCCATAGCCATATCCCCCACACGTTTTTGATGGCCAGCAGTATAGGGGTCACGCACTTCAACCATAGCTGCCGTAGCCTGGATAGTGGTTTCAATGATTCTTTGTAATTTAAGTGTCCGTTCTGTTACTGCTTCTTCTAATTTTTCAGTCTCATACTTGGTTTGCATTTCAGCGACTTTTTCACTGAGCTCCTCTGAAAACATGCTTTTAGTCAATTCCGAATAAGCTCTCTGATACTTGAGAGCTTTTTTATAATCTCCTTTTATTTCGTAATACAACGAGAAATTATATAAGTTATCCCGAATTAATCCCTTATTTTTAAGAGCTTTTGATAATTTATATGATTCAAGTATATAAGGATAGGCTTTTTTATGTTCCTTGTTGAATAAATATTGTTCTGCAATATTATAGGTTGAGTTGGCAATCTCCCACTTATCACCAAGATTCCTGTCAATTTTTAATGATTCTAATAAATAATCCAAAGCTTTTTCCCCCTCCCCAATCTTAAAATAAATATTCCCGAAATTATTATATATTTGGGAAATGCCTCTCTGATCGTTGATCTCCTTTTTTATCAAAAGTGATTGGGAATAGTAATCTAATGCTTCCTTATACTTGGCGGTTTTGCCTTTAACATTCCCCATTAGAATTAATGTTTGAGAGATAGTTTTCTTATCACCTATTTCTTCTCTTAGTTTCAGGGCCTTTTGAAAATATTCCAGCGCTTTATTAAAATTGTCGAGATAGAAATTCGCTTGTCCTATATTAATGCAAGAGTCAGCAATCCCATTTTTATCGTTGATTTGTTCCATGATCCTTAGAGCCTTAAGGAAATAATCAATGGATTTTTGACTATCGCCTAAATTATTATAGGCTACACCTAAATGGTTACAAGCCTCAGCTTTGGATTTATCATCATGCAAACTTTCTGACAGCTCAATAGCCTGCTTGGCAAATTCTATTCTTTCATCAGGCGGTAACTCCCAATAATTCCCCGCCAATTCATTCAATACCCCAATTTTCTCTTTACCGGTTACATTCTTTAATCTGCTTGCGAAATCAAGATTTGTTTTTTTTGCCATAGGTCACTTCAATTCATAAGTCATTCACGGTTAATTGCAATCCAAACCATCACATAAAAGTTTTAAATTTCGGTCGTGTCTACTTCCTGGCAATGAATGCTACAGGTATTGCACTATCCAATGCAAGCACAATGAGCAGTTTATTTATTACCACAACCGCTGCTGCCATTCTTTTACCCTTCATTAGTTGAAACATATATAATTCCATTATACTTGGATGTTAAATTAATACAATAGTAACATATTAATGTACTCCAAATATCTGATGCGCCGATTACCCAGACTATTTTCTCTATGTTTGCTAGTTGCAAGTGAATAGAAATGCTTGTCGCATTGGAAATACAGCCTGCTGCACTCTGTTTTTTCATTGCAGCCCTCTCGAAGAGGTCGCCCGCGCAGCATGCCGTGGGTGAGGGATCTTATCCTGCCCTTGCGAGACCGAAGGTCGTGCCTATCCACAACATAATTTGACCCAGACCCCGTCGTCCATAAAAAAAGACCTCCGGGGTTTTTACAACCCTAAAGGTCTTAACAAGTCTCACGGAAAATGGTTTTCATCTAAAGCTGATAAAAACCTCATCCATTCAAAGGGGTTTGTAGCGTGTCGTGGTTTCCCTTCGCAGCCGTTTTGCTTTTTTTCTCAGCTTTATTATTTTCTTTAGCGATCTGCTTCATCTCGGCCTCTCGGCGCCTTTCCAGGCGCCTTTCCAGGCGCTTGCCATCCAGTAACGCAAGTTTGCGTGCTTCAACAATGGTCTTGATCACGAAATAGCTCATCATCAGCACCGCCAATCCGCCGACCACCATGGTGAAAACGCTTACCAAACCAAGCAGCGGCAGGTTAATCTCCGGGTTACCGATGAAGAAAACCATGGTATTGATAAGGATACCCAAAACGCGTGCTTCTGTAGGCCCGATCTTTGCCGAGGTCATCTCAAAAACACCGGTTACATAGGTCTTGAGATACACTAAGATTGCCAACATCAAGTATCCAATTGCCGCCAGGCATGCCACAACAAGATCAACATATCCCGAGAGCCCTAAGCCAAGGAAAATCAGCACAATGCTGACGGCATCCACTGCATGGTCAATAAAGAATCCAAAGCGCGGCCGTTCAATATGCCGGTAGCGCGCCAAAGTACCGTCCAAGCTATCGCCAAACCAATTCATCACAAAACCAAAACTAGCGAGCCACAGGAAATTCTTGCTAACCGGTACCAGCGCGTAACCTGCAAAGGTAAGAACCGAGGCGATCACCCCGACTGTCGTAAGAATATCCGGTGTGACCCACTGCGGCATATGTTCTGCCAGCCATTTAAGCGCTGGCCTTTCCAAAGGACCTAAGAGGATGTCATTAACCCTTTTGTGATCATCAACTTTTTTACTCATCATAAAAACCTTTTTAATAATTATGAGATTTCATCAAGTACCTCTGGCCAAACAGGGTAAAACATAGCCCACTGTTCTGGCCTTTGCCGAATAAGATCCGCAGCTTTAGAAAGTACACGCTCGGCGTTAAAAACAATCTCTTCACTCAGGTCCTTCTTAGATGCAACCCAAACCGCCTCAGAACCCGTCAAGAAGTAGCTGCCGTCCGGCTGTGAAATGCAGGCCATTATATAAATCGGCGCATTGGCTTCTTTTGCCAACCTCACATAGGCCACAGGCAGATTAGTTTCACGTCCAAAGAATTTCGGCCGATATTTATCTAACTGGTCCCCCACCAATGGACGGTCCAAACCAGTTAATATGCTGCCTCCTTCCCGCAAGCGTTTGCGCGCGTTGCGGAAAGCACTTAAAGACATCGGAGAGATCTCAATCCCAACACGCCGTCTTAATTTGTTTTGCATCTTATAAGCATCATTCGGGTTCGGGAAAGATAAAACCTGTACGGGGATATTGTTAAGCGCAAATGCGTATCCCATCACTTCGAAACTGCTGAGGTGCGGCACAATAATGACCGTCGGTTGATGATTGCGTATGCGCTCAATAGCCTGTTGCGATTCCGGCCCAAAACTCACGATTTCAAATAAACTCTCCGGTCTACCAATATAGTGAAAATAATCAAATAGACAGCGCCCAGCCGACTGGAACACATTGGCGGTAAGTGTATTCAATTCACCTGCGCTGAGTTTCCCATCGTGCACGACCCACTGGTTGGCTTTGACGGCGCGCACCATCTCATAGTGTTGATGTTTTGATATCCATTTACCAACTGAATCTGCCAGCTTGTATCCTGCCCTGCGAGTCAAGAGTTTTCCCAGAACAAGCGCAATCCTCACAGCAACTGCATCACTTAAAAAATTCTTTACATTCATTCCAATAATCTGTTCGAATATTCAACTAGTTTGTATTCTAAAACATTCACAGTGATCGTTAAATATAACACCATATACTATCAACAGGTTATTATCTTAACCGATTAAGATAAAAAACATATTAACTTTGCTTTAATTTATCATTGACCTAATCAAGCAAATTTTGACAGCACCTTTAGGAGTTAATTCTACTCACAGCATTTTTGGCAGAATACACGCACCAGTAAGGCTATCAAATATGCCATTGCAGCCACAAGAATGATCATAGCTCCTGAAGTGAGGTTGAAATAATATGAAAGCAGCAACCCAGTTACGGTGAATAGCACACTTAAACCTGTTGCCATCAACATGATCTTCCACATGCCCTTTAGGAACAAGTTAGCGATAGCCGGCGGGATTGTCAACAATGCAATAATCATAATCAAACCCACCACACGCATCGCAACTACGACTGTTAGCCCAATCATGGCAACCATCATCAAATAGAGTGCATCCACAGGCAAGTTGCGTACACGTGCAAAGATCTCATCAAAAGATATCGCCAAAAAATCTTTATAGAATAATCCCACAAGCAGAACCACCAGCGCTGCAACAGCCAGCATCACCCACAGGTCAAGACGGGAAACAGCCAGGATACTGCCAAATAAGTAGCTCATCAAATCAGCTTTGTAACCCGGACTCAAGTTGATGAAGATGATCCCCAAAGCCATGCCAACCGCCCACATCACACCGATGAGTGTATCTGCCCGCTGGCGCGTCTTGCGCTGGACCACTCCCATGCCCAATGCAGCCGCCAAACTGAAGACAACCGCGCCAATCACCGGGTCAACGCCCAGATAATAAGCCAAGCCTACGCCGCCATACGCTGCGTGCGCAATACCGCCGCTGAGGAAAACAATGCGGTTAAGCACCACCAAGGTACCGATCACACCGCAGGCAACGCTGACCAAGATGCCAGCCACCATAGCACTGCGCATAAAATCATAGCTGAAAAGCGTTGTTAAAGAATCAATCATGTTTCACCTCGTCTTGATCGTGCCCGGCAAGAACGCGGTGCGGCACACCATGCGCAATCAGATCCACCGGGCAGCCATAGCCTTCCGCCAGCATCTCAGGTGTGATGCGCTTCTCCGCGTGGTAAACCAAACGGCGGTTCAAGCATCCAATCGTCTTAACATACTTCGATACGACATTCATATCATGCGAGATCAGTAATATCGTTACATGCTCGTTGAGACTTGCCAATAGCTCATATAAATTCGTGCTGGCTTCAACATCCACGCTGGCAGTCGGTTCATCTAAAAGCAGGATCTTCGGCTCAGTGGCCAAAGCGCGTGCAATGTAAACCCGCTGACGCTGCCCGCCGGAGAGCTCGCCCATTGCCTGCTTCTTTAAATCCAACATACCCAACCAGCGCAATTTTTCTTCCACGATCGCATTATCACGCGCCGTAAACCGTTTTAACAGCGTTTCCTTCCCCAAGCGCCCCATCCGCACCACGTCCCAAACGCTGGCAGGGAAATCATAATCCGTATCCTGAAGCTGTGGAATGTAACCAATATGACGCCGCCCCACCTGCGGTGTTTTGCCCAAAACGCGTACTTCCCCGCGACGCGGCTCTATTAAACCCAGAATCACGCGAATGAGCGTAGTCTTCCCGCCGCCATTAGGTCCGATCAATCCGATAAAATCCCCCTCCCGCACGGTGAAATTGATATCTTCCAAAATCAGGTTGTTACCATAACCCGCCCAAACCCCTCGCAGCGCTATGACAGGAATTTGCTTTACGGTTTCCTCAGACATCATCATTCTCTCCTCAACCTTGGTCATCACTGACCTAATGCACGAGCAAAAGCATTTGCCAAAGTTTGCATATTAGAAAGCCAATCCCTCGCCAGCGGGTCCACAAGCACAACCTGAGCGCCGATCTCCTCCGCAATGGCTTCCGCACTTTTGCTTGAAAATTCTTTCTGTGTAAAAATAAAACGAATATCATACTGACGCGCCAAATCAATCATTCGCGCCAATTCTTCAGCGCTTGGTTCCTGTCCGCCGATCTCAATCGGGATCATCGCCAAACCATAATCACGCGCAAAATAGCCCCATGCGGGATGAAAGGTCATAAATTTGTTGATCTTAATAATAGAAAATGTGCTGCGAATAGACGCATCTAATTGATCAATATCGCTCAAAAAACTTTCCAAGCCTGCGTGGTAATCTACAGTATGAGCTGGATCTGCATCAACGAGGGCATCATAAATATTTTGAGCTTGAACTTTGACCAATGCTGGCGAAAGCCAGATATGCGGATCAAGCTCGCCAGCCGCTTCTCCATCATACGCAGCAGCCATCGGCATGCGTTCAATCCCCGCGGCAGTATCCACAACATGCAGATCAGGGCTCACCGCCAGGAAGCGCGGCATCCATGTTTTTTCAAACTCCACGCCAATTATGAAATAGACCTTTGACTGGGTTAGCGCTCGCATTTGACTCGGTGTGGGCTCGTAGGAATGCGGTTCATCACCAGGACCAACCATCACATTCACCGCAACGTGCTCACCTCCGACACGCTCAACAAAATAAGCTTGTGGGAGAATGCTCACACTCACGGACAAGACCTCGACATCAGAATAACTCTGGATATTGCTTCCCGTACAAGCATGAGTAGTCAATAATAACAAGCAAAAAGCGCACTTCTTTATCATTTCAATTTATTCCTCATGAAATTTTCTTTGCAACTGCTTGCTGGCAGGCTGGACAGAGACCATAGAATTGCAGTAAGTGATCGTCTATATGAAAACCTGTTTCCTGCTGCACTCGCGCTGTCAGCGCATCCAAATCTTCTGCTCCGGAAAACTCAATCACTTCCTCACATCCGCTGCAAATAATGTGATGATGATGTCCAGGAGAAGCCAAAACATAAGCATGACAGCCTTCACTAAAGTGGACTAGGGTAACCAAATCAAGCTCCAACAGTAGGGCCAGTGTTCGGTAGACACTCACCAAACCCAAACTATGCCCGTCGCACTGTGCTCTCTTAAATACCGCCGAAGGTACAAGCGGCGCCCTTGCATTGTTTAAGATTTCCATAACAATTCGCCTTGGGCGTGTTAAGCGGTAACCAGCTTCTACCAATTGCTCTTGCCAGCTCATAGCTCTCCTTATTGATAATCTTTTTCAATTAGGAACTGAATCTTACTACCCAAACATGAGTTTGTCAAAGGCAGCCGCTGCATCGTCCAATATTAACCTTCTATCAGAAATTTCTTGACCACAATTCAGCAAAATTTCTCTGATATAATCATGCGGTTATCGCAGCCAGCGAGGCTTTTCAAACAAATAAGCCTTGCTAATTGCCAGTATCTTTTACAGGAGTAAGCTTATGAGTGAAACAAAAACAGACATCGTTCAGGACAATATGATCGTTATCCTCGATTACACCCTCACTGTTGATGGCGAGGAAATTGATTCTGGTCCTATTGAATATCTGCAGGGCCATAAAAAAATCATCCCCGGCTTGGAAAGTGAGCTGGCGGGTATGAAGGTCGGCGAAACCAAAGACGTGTTGGTAAAATCCAAAGACGCCTATGGTGAACTTGATGAAGAGGCTGTGGTCGACGTCTCACGTGATTCCTTCCCTGAGGGTTTTGAGATCGTCCTGGGCCGGCCAATGCGTATCCGCAGTGAAGACGGCAACATTTTCAGCGGTACGGTAACCGCTCTAAGTGAGGAATCTGTTGAATTGAATCTCAACCACCCCCTTGCCGGCAAAGACCTGTTCTTCAAAGCCACAATTTCCGCCCTGCGTCCAGCCACCGAGAAAGAAATTGAACACGGGCATTC
>JAUXFJ010000143.1 GCA_030620065.1 Anaerolineaceae bacterium | reverse complement strand
TGATCAGTGTCATTTTGAATTGCGTGCCGGTGAAGTGCTGATAGGGAAGCCCGGCTATAAACCCACTTCAGAGATCAATATGCATCTGGAAGCTTTTCGTCAGCGTCCGGATATTAACGCGGTTTTGCATGCCCACCCTCCCTACGCCACCGCCCTCACCATTACCGGGTCCCCCTTCCCAACAGATTACCTGCCCGAAGTATTGATCGCCCTCGGCGATGTCCCTGTCGCGAATTATGGGACTCCTGGAACCCCAGACCTCGCTAAAAGTATTCAGGAACTGGTAAAAAATCATAATGCGATCATACTCAGTCATCATGGCAGTATCACTGTTGGTAAAACCCTCGAAGAAGCTCTGATAGCATTAGAACGCCTTGAGCATGCTGCATACACTTATTACCTGGCTCATAATCTAGGTGAACCAATCCCTTTGCCAGAAAAAGAGCTGGATCACCTAAGAGATATAGGCAAACAAATTCGGAATCAATAAATAATGGAGTCATTAATATGAACGGTTGGACAAAGAAAATGCTGCGTGTCGATCTAAGTGACGGCAGCACATCGATCGAAGAAATAGACGAGGAGATCCTCCAAAAGTATCTGGGAGGACGAGGGCTGGGAGCATATTTAGTTTATACAGAAGTTCCTCCCGATACAGATCCGCTTGGACCAGATAATATCCTCGCCTTTTGTAATGGCGCCATGACAGGCGTCGCTGTCCCAACCGGAGGACGCTCATCTCTCAGCACTCTTTCACCATTAACAGGAACCATCTTTGATGCTAATACCGGCTCCCAATTTGGCGTGCGCCTTAAATGGGCAGGATTTGATGCTTTGGTCATTAAAGGAATATCCCCCACCCCGGTCTGGCTGGAAATTTCAGACAGCGGAGCCGAGATCCATCCAGCAGACGAGTTATGGGGTAAAGAGATCCCCGGTACCGTTGCTGCCCTCAAAGAGCGGGGCACAGCCACGGTTAGCATCGGTCCTGCTGGTGAAAACAAAGTGCTTTTTGCTTCAATCGCAGATGAAAAAGGACGCTCCTATGGACGCGGCGGCGTTGGCGCTGTGATGGGGTCTAAAAACCTGAAAGCGATCCTCGCTCGCGGAAAACAAAAACCGGGCATTGCAGATCAAGATATTTTTAAATTCGTCAACTACGAAGCCGGAAAAATGGTTACAGCTTCACCGCGTACCTCCGAGGGCTTGCCTGAATTTGGCACCTCTGTGCTGGTTAACTTGATGAGTTGGTATGGTGTCTTCCCCTCCCGGAACTTTCAGCGGGGAAAGTTTGAAAATGCTGAAAAGATCTCTGGAGAACGTTTAAGGGACGAATATCTAATTAAACGTGGTGCATGCTGGAGCTGCCCAATTGGATGCAAGCGTGTTACCAAAACAAAAACTGGGAAAGGGGAAGGTCCAGAATATGAAACAATCTACGCGCTAGGATCATCCTTGGATATCGACGATTTCGACACCATTATTGACGCAAATTACCTCTGCAATCGTCTCGGCATGGATACGATCTCCTGCGGCGCAACAATAGCCTGCGCGATGGAATTGAAAGAGCGTGGAAAACTGGATACAGAGCTTGCCTTTGGGCGCGCTGATCTATTATTAAAGACTGTTGAAGATATAGCCTGCCGACGGGGTCTGGGTGATGAAATAGCAGAAGGATCGAAGCGACTCTCTGCCCGTTACGACATGCCCGAAGTTTCAATGCAGGTCAAAGGATTGGAATTCCCGGCCTATGACCCGCGCGGTATGCAGGGTCAGGGACTACTTTACGCGACTTCGAATCGTGGAGCCTGTCATCTGCGCGGAAACATGCTTGGACCTGAGCTGCTCGGCGCACCCAAAATGCTTGATCGGCACGCCCCATCTGGAAAAGCTGGCATTCTGATCGTTATGCAGCACACCAACGCTGTCATCGATTCGATCGGGATGTGTAAATTTGTCAATTTTGCCATCGGAGATGATTTCTTCGCCCGTCTAATGACATCAGTAACCGGTGTCAAATATGAAACACAGGATCTACAATTAGCAGGAGAGCGTATTTGGAATTTAGAAAGACTCTACAATCTTCGCGCTGGCTTCACACGGGAAGATGACAACTTGCCCCCGCGCTTCACAGAAGAACCTCTTAAAGAAGGCAGCAGTGCTGGGCATGTCGTTCATTTGGATGAAATGCTCGAAGAATACTATCGCTTCCGCAGTTGGAGCGAGGACGGTGTGCCATCCCAGAAAAAATTAAAAGCTTTGGGGCTGGACACATTGGAAATGGAGCAGGCAGATGCTTAAACAATTTCAAAAATTTGGCAGCGACCTTTTTTACCGGGGATTAACTTCCTCGCACGGTGGCAATATGAGCATCCGCATGGGAGATCGCATTATCATCACCCGCACAGGCTCAATGTTGGCGCATCTGGAAGAGAATGATTTGATTGAAATTGGTCTCGAAGAAGATGATAGCAATATCATGCTGGCTTCAAGCGAATTAGTCGTCCACCGTGAAATTTATCTGAACACATCTGCATTGGCGATCGTCCATGTACATCCACCTTTTGCGGTTGCCCTTTCCATGACAGTTGAAGATTCGATCATTCCCATTGATAGCGAAGGTTCCTATTTATTTCGCAAAGTGCCTGTAGTTCAAACGGAAGCAACAGTTGGCTCAAAGGATGTAGCAAAAATAGCTGGTGAAATACTACGTGAATATAAAATTTTCATGCTGCGCGGACATGGCTGTTTTTCAATTGGCCCAGTACTGGAAGAAGCATTTCAGTGGTGTTCGAGCCTGGAAGAATCCAGTAAAATTTATCATTACACCAGAACACTCCAGGCTGCTCAAGCAACAATTTCTGAAAAAGGATTAGGAGAGCTTGAGTACCGAAAGCATACAGAGGATTATGATGTCTGGTAAGAATTTGAGACAAAAGTTAAACAGGAATTCAAATGTCCCTCCCCAAACGAGAATCTCCTAAAGGAAAAAGAGTCTCTTTATTTATCACCTGCATGGTGGATATGCTCCATCCTCAGACAGGTATTTCTGTTGTACAGGTGTTCGAATATCTGGGGCTGGAAGTTGATTTTCCTGCCGGTCAAACATGCTGCGGGCAACCAGCTTATAACGCTGGCTATCACGACGAAGCTAAAGAGGTTGCCAAAGAGTTTTTGAAAGTTTTTCGCAACGCCGAATTGATAGTTGTCCCATCTGGTTCATGCGCCGCAATGGTGCGCGTAGATTACCCTAAGCTATTTGCAGATGAACCCGAGTATATCGCCGAAGCTGAACGGATATCCTCCATCACCTGGGAGTTTACCGAATTCCTGGTAGATGGCCTGGAAATCGAAAATCTTGATGGTATTTTGCCAAAAGCTCAAACTTTTGCTTTTCACGATTCTTGTCATGGATTAAGGATGATGGGCATCAAAGAAGCCCCCCGAAAATTGATCTCCAATATCAAGAACGCTAAGATCATCCCCCTGGATGGAGAAGAAGAATGCTGCGGATTCGGCGGCCTGTTCAGCGTCAAACTGCCCAATGTCAGCGCAGCCATCCTGGATAAGAAGCTCGCTTCCGTGCAGGAAAACAAAGCTGACTGGATTTTACTTGGGGATGTCTCCTGTATGACTAATATGAATTCCGCCCTGGAGAAGAGAGGTGAGCAGAAACGGGTCAAGCACATCGCTGATGTTTTAGCTGAATCAATTTCAAATCCAGAAGCAGGATCGGAGGGTGATCAGGATGAAGAATAAAGCAAATCAATTCATCCAGGCTGCTGATGACGCCCTGATCGACCCTGATCTCCAGGAAGCGGTTGCTTACGGCACACGCCTTGGCTTTAATAATAGAATTGAGGCGATGGATGAATACGGCAAAGAACATGGTGAGGCTTTGCGACAGCAATCGGCAAAGATCAAACACCGCACGCTTGAAAATTTACCACAATTATTACTTCAGGCTGAGAAAAATCTACTTAAGAACGGTTTTAAGATTCTATGGGCAAAAGATGCAGATGAAGCCAATCAACTGATCTTGGATATTGCAAAAAAGCATCGGGTTAAGCTGGCTGTAAAAAGCAAAAGCATGGCTACAGAAGAGATCGAAGTGAATGAATATCTCGAAGCCGCGGGGATAGAAGTTGTGGAAACAGATCTGGGGGAGTTTATTGTTCAGCTCGCTGAAGAACGCCCCAGCCATATTGTTGTGCCGATCGTACATAAAACCAAGCAAAGCATTCGAAAAACGCTCGAAGAAAAAGCGAAAATGCCACCCACAGACGACCCATTGGTAATGACCCGATTTGCAAGAGATTATCTGCGTGAAAAATTCCTAAAAGCCGACTTGGGTATTTCAGGTGCAAATTTTGTTGTCGCAGAAAAAGGCTCAATTGGCCTAGTGATGAACGAAGGCAATGGGCGTTTCGTAACCAGCCTGCCAAAAACGCATATTGCACTGGTCGGCATCGAAAAGGTCGTCGCCACGCTCGAAGAATATGCAACCCTCACACAAGTGCTGCCGCGCAGTGCAACCGGGCAAACTATCACCGTTTATACCAACTTGATCAATGGCCCCAAACGCCCCTATGAAACAGATGGCCCGGAAGAAATATATCTGATCTTTTTAGACAACCGCCGCAGTGAGATCTACCAAAGCGATTATGTTGAATCGCTGGCCTGCATCCGATGTGGTTCCTGCCTGAACGCCTGCCCGGTCTACGACGCCACCGGCGGTCACGCTTATGGCTGGGTTTATCCCGGTCCTATTGGCTCAGTCATCACTCCACTCCTCAAAGGTCTTGAAAACGCCCATATTTTGCCCTGCGCCTGCAGCTTATGCGGCTTA
>JAUXFJ010000159.1 GCA_030620065.1 Anaerolineaceae bacterium | reverse complement strand
TTCTGGGCAGAGCACCCCGAGATCGATCTTCGGATCCATCATTCAGTTCAGCTAGTCGATTTCACACTAAATGATGCAGATTTGGCGATACGTTGGGGCCTTGGCCTCTGGCCAGACGTAATTTCAGAGAGGTTGATGGATGCAGCTGCCGTACCGATATGCAGTCCTTCAAAACTGAAAGGCTCTCACCCGTTGCTTGCGCCCAGCGACCTGCTTCACCATGTATTACTGCATGAGATCAATCATCAGGAATGGTCAGAATGGATGATTGCTGCGGGGCTGGATGAAGCAGACGGGCAACGCGGCCCGATATTAGATGATCCAAATTCCCTGGTACGCGCTGCCATCGAGGGTCATGGTGTGTTCCTTGGCTCCCCTGCGATGTTATCTTCAGAATTTGATAGCGGTGCTCTAATACAACCATTCGCGACATCCAGTGAACTGGAGCCCGCCTACTTTCTGATCTATCCTGAAGAAGCTACCCAACAGCAAAAGATACAGGCATTTCGTGATTTCATACTCTCGGAAGTAAATGAGCAGTGAGCTATGCTAGCCGCCATCTCTCAAAATATATACCAGCTTATCAACATCCTCTCGTAAATCCTCTTCACTGGAACCTGAAAATCCCAGGCAGTAAGCCTTATTTGGTATACCTTTGGTAGCGAGGAGAACGTGCTAAGTGCACAGCATGTCCAGGCAAGCAACAGTCGTCTAGCGATTGACCGAATCTGCCCGCTGCATACACTAAGGAGACATTTTGGTGCTCCTGACAAACTACCGCTAACAACCCTTACGGGATCTTCAAGGGATCGGGCGTAACCACTCGGTATACTAAGGGCGATTGTTTCCAAAGTAAGAGGACAATTTGCCGCAGGTCAATGCAAAGCTCTCTATTATAAATTATCAAGAAAAAGGTTTTAAATTTCTAACTTAAGCCTTTTTTGATCATCAATGAACTGTAATCTTTGTCAGTGCCATTAATATGCTCAATTAACCAATCTTTTAAAAATAAAGAGGTTTCTTCTAGTATTCCATGCTCTCCTTTGTCATAGCGTAATGATAACTCATTAATTTTAGCAATCATCGCTCTATGAATGTCTTTATGTGCTTCAAGATCAGCATAGCCCACTTCCTGCATCATCTTTTCTTCTCGTTCAAAGTGATACTTGGTGTAAGCAACAACGTCATTAAATGCTTCTTTTTCAAACATCCCCCCCATGTTATAGTGCATTGCAGTTTGGAAGGTATTAATCAAGTTAAGGAGTTTACGGTGATCACCATCTAAAGATCCAATACCTACACTATATTTATCCTTCCAAACGGCAAAATGCCGCGTCTCACTTCTATTGACCAATACAGGAATAGCAAGCAATGTCACAGTTAATAGCCAAGGAACTGGGTGTGCTACCCCAAAAGCAATGAAAGTAAAAATCACTGCAATCAATAATCCTCCTGCAAATAGCACCAAAAAAGTCATTTTTAAACTTGTGTTCATTTGTAAATTTCTCTTCGTAATATATCTGAATAATATGAGACCCTTGCACGAGCCCCAGTAAATCGACTAAAAAATGCAACAATATCTTTTTAGAGAATATTATGCGACCAAGTGCTTTGAAAAACACCTAAAGCACCTCTGTGTTGCGGTTTCAATCGCAAGCTGCGCCATTTAGAATAGTAGGGTAAGTCGTTCACGCATCATAAGTTTCATGTAGTTAATAAGCAACCAAATTTGTATGTCGGCATACGAAAGCAAAGGGATTATGTTGATGCACCCAAAGGATTTGTTTATTGAGCAATCAGATGAGCACTTGCAATCAATGCCGTTACGGCATGGCACCATGGAGGAGCGGCGAACTAATGGCCCAGGTTAGATCAATCAACCCGCACGAATTGGTAAGGTTTTGCCCGCGCAGAATATGCCCGAAGCGTTTTAGCTGCCGGACGGAATGCCCGACCTTTAAGCCTTATGTCTCCACTCACAATCAGATTGCGCGAGAAAAAAACCTTGATCAGTTCAGAGATGGACTGTTCCAACGCGGTGAACTGCTTAATTTTCAGGCAATCCGTAACCGGCGGGCGTGGCAGATAGGGGAGGATATGTTTAGCAAGGGGATCATGTTTGAAACCTTATCCCCTCGTATTACTATTAGCAACGCTCTTCGCCTATTTTAGGTAGGCTTTGGGCTGGTAGGAATTGGATCCAATAAAAATAAATGTCTCCATGCCAACTTCAATTTTCAGTGACCAAAAATAATTATTTTGAGAGAAAAAGTTTCACCATATTTTGATATTTACCTACGAAGGTAATATCAACTACCGCAAGCTAAACCGCTAAGAATACCCCCCCCCTGGGTTGGTTTCCATATATAACCCTAGACACCGATTTCTGATGCCATATACAGGCCATTTTAAGAGCCTTGAACCAACGATAATAACAAAGCTACCAGGTTTCATTGCTTGATCAATACGATGGATTCTAGGCTGTTAAAGTGGCCTGCATGCCTGTCTTATCTTCCATGAATTACGAAGCCTGTAATACCGATACTTTCCTGCTTGATCCAATATGATAAAAGCACACAACATTAAAGCTCATAGCCTTACGATACCGCACAATTTACATAATAGGGGATTATCCGCAATTGCCCTATAAAGACAGGGCAACTGTCCGTATTCACCGGATAATCACTACTATGTAAACTGTGCTTTCTTCTTCCTGAGTTTGTGCGACTTTTCCTGCCTGAACCAAAAAGAAAACACACCCCACCATCACTGACTTTGTGCCTGAAACAACTATCCAAAATGACTGCTACTCGCCCAATCCAGCCATTTGTATTGTTCTCCCAATCGTCTCAGTTCGGCACTTACCAGACCTTGAAGTGATCAAGGGAAACTACCACTCACAATACACGGAGAGATAGAGTAAATACCTCAGAATCAGCTGCCGATACCTGGATACGCACTTCACCACATGCAGATGTTGACAGGTGTTTTACCTATTGTTCCATATCTGTGTTTGTTGGATAACCCGGTGGGTCTTTTGATCTTTTATTTGGTAAGGCGTTAGACCTCTTCGGATGGTACCTCGGGTACTGTCATGATCGTGGATCTCGGTATAGAGGTCATATACATCATTCCACCATGAGCCTCATCCATTTCTGCATTAAGAAACATGAACTCGAAAAGTTCCTCTGCCTTGTCTGCCGAAACCACAACTTCAATTATTTCCCTCTCCTGTTGGTTACCGATCCCCTTATCTCCGATGCGTGAGGCGCCGCCTACACCGCGGCCAAAATGATAGTTACCTGCATAGATATTATGTTTATCGACCAGCGCCTGCTGCAAAGGGTATGCCCTACCTTTTGGCAGGATGCAAGTAATCAGTTTGGTGTTGGTATCGTAGGGCATCTGATTTAGGTTGATCCGGTTCTGGCACTGATTCGATCAATCACTTCTTTCGGAACGAAAGTTGCTGCCTTGTCCAACTTGGTCACATAAATAATGCCTGCACCAGGCAAGTCCAGCCCTGCGGCAAAGTAGATTTTCTCGAACACCCGATCCAGTTGATCATCGCCAACCAGGATCGTAATAATTTCCTTCTCGATATCAACAGCAAGCCCCAGCAGACCGAGCCTTTCTCGGATACCACTGCCGTGGCCGTAGTAGATAGTCGCTCCCTGCGCTCCGGCATCCTGCGCTGCCAGGACGACATTCTCAGCTTTGCCGCGCTGGACCACACAGGTAATCATCGACACATCAGTTAACACGGTGAATTCTCTAGTACTCATATTAGTGGTGACCCCTCAAATTCTTCTGGTTTCAATCGCTCACTTGCATGACGGCGATTGATCTTCCAGCGTATGTAAAGCCCGGTAGATAGCACAGCAACAATAGGGCCGATTGAAGCCATGGCCAAAATACCAAAACCTTCAATTGCACCAAGCGCGTTGCCGAAGCCCAGTCCCATGGCGAGGACCAGTGGGACAGTTATTGGCCCAGTGGTTACACCGGCACTATCCCAGGCGATGTTGACAAATTCCTCACTGGAGAACACCGTCAGGGTGATGGCCACGATGTAGCCCGGAATCAGCAAGTAAGCTATGGGAATGCTGAAGATTATTTTGGCGACTCCAATCGATATGCCAAAAGCAACGCCAAGTGACACAGCATACATCAAAGTAGTTTTCTTGAATGATCCATTTGTGAGATTCTCAACCGTTAGCCCAAGTGCATTCAGCGCTGGCTCCGCCAGTGTCGCACCGAAGCCCAGGAGCCATGCAAACGTTAACGCGATAAATAATCCGAGGCCCATCATATAGAGCGGTGAATTAGTCACCGCTTCAATCTCTGCAAACACCGCTGGAACAAGTCCACCGCTTTGGCTGCCAAGCTTGGACAAACCGTAGCTAAGCCCCAGATTAAATACGATCATGCCGAGGACGCACAGGAAGATGCCGAAAAAGATTATCTTTGGATGGGAAATTTTCTCCCGCAGCACTACCAAC
>JAUXFJ010000148.1 GCA_030620065.1 Anaerolineaceae bacterium | reverse complement strand
GGTCATCTGGTGGAACGCAGGCGACGAACCACTTCCGACAGGTAAATTCGATTTGGCTTACCGCCTCACTACAAATGATTACCGTGGCCAGCGCCAAGTAAGCCTTGTCTGGATTGACTCTCATGCTCTGAAAGCAATGGAAGTAAAACAAGCTGTTATAAAACTTATTGATCATCGACAAGATTCGCAGCCCGAGCTGGTTTTAAAAACAATCTTAAACGATACTCCACAAGCATTGATCTGGGCAGAAAATCAGCCGCCGAGGAACAGACCATATTGCGATAGAACAAAACTCTCCGGTGCTGATGTGCTGATTATATGGAATATACCGCCTGCTCCAAAAGTTTTATCCAACATCATTGAAACAGTCAAACCAAAAGAAATCCACTTCTTCGCCCGTCCATCTGATGCCGCTACACTCCAGGATTTCCTGAAGATCCTGGCAGGCTTGGTGAAGTTTGCTGTAAGCCAGCGCGCGGGTAAGACCAACCTCAGCCAACTTGCCTCAGCCACTGTCCAAACCTCAGATATCGTGCGCTTAGGCTTACGCTGGCTGCAAGAAAAAGGGCTATATTCATTTACTACATTATCAGGGGAAGATACTCAAGCACAAAATGGCAGCAGATCGAATCCCGGGCTTATCAAACAAATCAATGCGAGACTTCAAGAGCTCTGGTCAGAACACAAAGCATATCAACACTATTATCAAACCTGCGACAGCAACAACATCATCACCTGATGAAATCTTTCTGAGGTATAATGCCTTGCTTAAATAAATACATGGGCGGAACAGGACTCGAACCTGCGACCTCATCTGTGTAAAAGATGCGCTCTAACCAACTGAGCTATCCGCCCGACCAGGCAATTATACCTCACTTCAAATGGCCTGGCTGGAATTAACCATGAAACTAATTCGATTTAAAACTTCAAAACTCTCACCCCGTTTTGGATGGGTTTACCAGGATCTTATTGGCGAAATCGACGGTACACCATATGGGGATTTTCGCCGATTCGACCCAGAGCACCAACTTACATCCGTAAAGATATTACCTCCCTGCGTTCCAAGCAAGATCATTTGTGTAGGCAGGAACTTTACCGATCATGCCAGGGAAAGCGGGGTTGAAGTAGCTAATATTCCATTACTTTTCTTAAAACCACCTTCTTCATTGATCGGCACAGGTGATCCAATCATCCTCCCGCCCCAATCGCAAATAGTCGAACACGAGGCTGAACTAGCCGTAGTCATCAAACAGGAAGCCCGCTGGATTGAAGCAGAGAAGGCAATGGATTATGTGTTAGGTTTTTCAATTGCAAACGATGTAACAGCCCGCGATCTACAGCGCCGAGATAATCAATGGACACGCGGGAAGGGCTTTGATACTTTTTGCCCTTTAGGCCCTTGGATCGAAACTGAATTTGACCCTTCGGATGCCTTGATAACCTGCCATGTGGATGATGAACTCAGGCAAATGGCTTCAACCCGCGATATGGTTTTTACAGTCCAGCAGATCATCGCCTTTATCTCCTCAGTGATGACCCTCATGCCTGGTGATATCATCCTGACAGGAACACCTGCTGGCGTTGGCCAATTAATTGCAGGTAATACTGTATCAATCCGCATTGAAGGCATTGGCAGTTTAATTAATCCGGTTGTCGCCACCAGTTCCCCTTATGCTGACGTGTAAAGCCCAACCTGGTATTCAGCACCCAGCACCTCAAGGAAAATGAAGATGCCCATCGGGATTATGAAAATTGAATTTTACTTGCCCGCTTGCTCTTCTTTAAAAGACAAAAGGCATATCCTGAAACCCATGCTGGCACGTCTGCACAAGGAATTCAATATCTCTATCGCTGAGTATGATCATCTGGACGTTTGGAAATCTAGTACCATTATGATAGCTATGGTCAGCAATGATTCCAAATATCTGCAACGCCATTTATTAAAAATCCAGGAATTCATTAAAGGGCATTGGCCTGATTTACAAATCACAAAAGACAATATTGAGATCATTGTATAAAAATTCACTGACCCTTACCTGGTGATATTTACAGACATTCTGGAAAAAAATGTGACTATGCCCCAAAAACAAGATCCACCATTCTCGCGCCTTGAGAAGGAACTCCTCAGAGTAGAAAAACCTGGGCGCTATGTAGGCGGTGAGCTCAACCAAATCGTAAAAGATTGGGATGCCATTCAAACACATGTAGCCCTGGTATTTCCTGATCTTTATGAAATTGGCCAACCCAATCTCGGACTGGCAATTCTTTATGACATTCTCAATAAACGTGAGGATGTTCTCGCTGAACGCGCTTACGCTCCCTGGTTCGATATGGAAGCGCTCCTAAGAGAAAAGAATATCTCCCTTTACACACTTGAGAGCAAACGTTCTTTAAACCAATTCGACATCATTGGCTTTACACTACCTTACGAGACAGTTTACACGAACACTCTGAACATCCTCGACCTGGCAGGATTGCCCTTGTTCTCCAAAGACCGAACCGAGGAACATCCCCTGATTATCGCTGGCGGTCAAGCCGTCTATAATCCTGAGCCAATGGCGGATTTTATTGATGCTTTTGTACTTGGAGAAGGTGAAGAGGTCATTCTTGAGATCGTTGATGTCTACCAGGGATGGAAGCAAAAGCATGAAAGCCGCTTTGAATTACTCAAAGCATTAGCAAAGGTATCTGGTGTCTACATCCCCTCTCTTTATAATGTTTCATATAACGATGATGATACCATCGCATCCATAACCCCGACCGCGGCAGAGGCACAATATCCTGTCGTCAAACGCATCTTGGCAAAGTTACCCCCACCCCTTACGAACTCGCTCGTCCCAAATATTGGAGTTGTACACGACCGGGTTTCAATAGAGATCATGCGCGGCTGCACTCGCGGCTGCAGATTTTGTCACGCGGGTATGGTTAACCGCCCCATCCGTGAACGTCCTGTAGAGGAAATCCTCACAGCAATTAAAGAGAGCTTGATCACCACGGGATATAAACAGATCAGTCTGCTCTCACTTTCTTCCTCAGACCACTCAAAAATACTTGAACTGGTCACCGCAGTATATGATCGCTTCAATAAAGAACATATGAATATCAGCCTGCCTTCATTGAGAGTTGCGTCTTTTTCTGTCGAATTAATGGATCAGTTAAAAGAACTCCGCCGTGGCGGTGGCTTCACAATCGCACCCGAAGCTGCTACAGAACGCATGCGAGCGATAATTAATAAGCCACTTTCCGATGAAATTTTATTGGATACAGTACGCGCAATTTTCAGGCATGGATGGAAAAGTCTGAAACTCTACTTCATGATTGGCCTGCCGGAAGAAACAATCGAAGATGTACAGGCTATTGTAACCACAAGTCGCCGCATCCAGGCTGAAGCACGGTCCATTGTTGGTGGACGCGCCCGAATCCATGTATCTATCGGCACATTCATCCCAAAACCGCACACTCCTTTTCAGTGGGTTCCGGGCGGCAAACCAGAGATCATTGAGCAAAAGATCGATTACTTAAGAAACGAACTGAAAAAAACGCGCATCAAAATGAGCTACAACCATCCTGAAGAAACTATGCTGGAATCATGGCTTGCACGAGGAGATCGCCGGCTTGGCAGCGTGATCCATCAAGCCTGGCTCAATGGCGCTAAATTCGACGCCTGGTCGGAAAAACTGCAAATCACAAAATGGATCGATGCTTTTAACGAAGTAGGTTTAGACTCAAATTTCTACAGCCACCGCTTGAGAAAATTAGATGAGGTCATGCCTTGGGAGCATATATCCGTAGGTTTGCGCAAAAAATTCCTCATCCAGGATTATCAATGGAGCTTGGAAGGAAAAACTCGCCCAGACTGCCGAGAGCATTGCTACCGCTGTGGCATCCTCGCCCAATTTGAAGACCTGCGCCTTCAAAATCCTGGAACCAGGTGGAGTTGTCCGTAAAATGGCAGAAAGCAATATCGCACGTATCCGCATCACTTATAGTAAAACTGGTATGCTGCGCTTTATCGGTCATCTTGACATGCAGCAATTATGGGAACGTGCATTACGCCGTGCTGAACTCCCAGTGCGTTACAGTCAAGGTTTCAATCCAAAAATCCGCCTGAACCTGGCATCCGCTTTACCTTTAGGGTACATAAGCCGCTGCGAGGTACTTGACTTCTGGCTTGAACAAACCGTGGCTTGTGAGATTATTCAAGCGAAGCTAAATAAAACACTGCCGGCAGATCTAAAGATCATTGATACAACCCGCGTCGCTAATAACCTTCCTTCACTCCAATCCCTTGTATCAGCCAGTGAATATCAAGTTAGATTTTCCGAATTTCTTGAATCTGACCAGCTCCAGGAACAAGTGAAGCGCCTCTTATCCAAAGCTACAATCCAAAGAACCCGCCGCGGGAAAACTTACAATCTAAGAGATTACATAGAACATTTATCAGTCATTGACATAAATAACACACCAGGGTTACAAATGCGTCTAAGCTCACGGCCAGGCGCCACTGGCAGGCCAGATGAAGTCATTGAATGCCTTGGCTATGACCCCTATGCTTGCATCATTGAACGCACAAAGCTCCTTTTCTAATATGCTTACTGGAGAATATCCATCGTCGTTTCCTTGGTATTATCCTTGCAATCCACAATTGACCCGTTTCACGCATTTTGAGTATAATTAGCTCAGTCCTAGTTCCCGTGGCCTAATGGATAAGGCGTTGGCCTCCGAAGCCAAACATGCGAGTTCGATTCTCGCCGGG
>JAUXFJ010000106.1 GCA_030620065.1 Anaerolineaceae bacterium | reverse complement strand
GGTAGCTGCCGCTAAAACACGTACATTAGAAGAGGTACAAGCTGCTATCCAGGCTGGTGTAACTTGTATTGGTTACAATTATGTGCAAGAAGCATTGCCTATAATTCAGGCAATAGGCAGCCAGGTTAGTTGGCATATGATCGGTCATCTGCAGCGCAATAAGGCAAAAGTAGCCGTACAACACTTCGATATGATCGAGACCGTTGACTCGTGGCGGTTAGCTAAAACTTTAGATCGTCTTTGTGCACTTATTGAAAAGACAATGCCGGTCTTGGTGGAAATCAACAGCGGCCGCGAGGCAAATAAAACCGGAGTCCTGCCGAATGAAGTTGATGAGCTAGTGTATCAGATGAGCACCTTGGAGCATATTCGCGTGGAAGGCTTAATGACTATGGGACCACGCTTTGGTAATCCTGAGGATAGCCGGCCTTACTTCAAAGTAACGAGAGAGATTTTCGACCGTCTTGCTGCCAAGAATATACCGAGTATAAACATGCGATTTCTTTCCATGGGCATGAGCAATAGTTATCAAATTGCAATTGAAGAGGGCGCAAATATCGTCCGAATTGGCAGCAAACTTTTTGGTGCGCGGCAATAAATGGCTGATAACGGATTAAACTCATGAAACATGTTTTCGGACCGGTTCCTTCGAGGCGGTTGGGGCAATCTTTGGGAATTGACCCGGTTCCGCTTAAGACCTGCAATTGGAACTGCATCTATTGCCAGCTTGGACGTACTAGACCAATGACCAATGTGCGTAAGGATTATTTTCCGCCCGAAGATATTTTGGCTGAGGTAGAAAAAGCGCTAGCTAGCCATAAGACAGGCGAAATCGATTGGGTTACATTCGTTGGCTCGGGAGAGACTACGTTGCATGTCAGCATAGGTTGGCTTATCCGAAAGGTGAAAGCATTGACCGATATACCTGTGGCGGTCATCACCAATGGGTCTTTACTGTACCTGCCGGAGATGCGCCAGGAATTGTTACTAGCCGATGCTGTGCTGCCATCACTGGATGCAGGCAATGCAGAGCTTTATCGCAAAATTAACCGTCCCTATCCCAAGCTCACCTTCAAACGCTTGCTGGATGGGCTGGTTAGTTTTCGAGAGGAATATCAAGGTAAGCTGTGGGGAGAAGTTATGCTGGTGCGGGATATGAACGATAGTGAGGTAGCGCTTAGAGAAATTGCCGTCGCTCTTGGGCGCATTAAACCTGATGAAGTACATGTCCTCCAACCGACCCGTCCTTCAGCGGAGACATGGGTACAGCCTCCAGATGAGGAAGGGCTATTACGCGCCCGCACCATTCTTGGTGATATTGCTAGGGTTGTTCATCCCGCCAGCGGGTCTTTTGATCTTGGTGGAACTGAATCATTGGTGGATGCGGTGGTTAGTATCATCACTCGTCATCCTATGCGGGAAGACGAGTTAGTGGAAGCGCTCGAGCGTTGGTCACCGGGAGATGTGGCTGCAACACTGGATGCACTTGAAAAGAGCGGTAAAGCGCAGAGCGTGGAGCGGTATGGTGTCCGCTTTTGGAGTGCTTCCCCATCATATTACCCCACCGAGAAGGACTAAAGCTGTACAAGCTGATAAATGAATTCATTCAGCTAATCGGCTGAACAAAATTAAGATTTCAGGAGAAGTAATGTCAACCAAAATTACAGAATCAAAGGTTTATCAGATACTATCGACAATCAAGCATCCTGAGATTAAAGAACGTAATCTTGTAGAACTGGGGATGATTCCAGATGTTGCAGTTGAGGGGGATAGCATTCTTGTGAACCTTGCACTCCCAACTATGAAGGTGCCCATCAAACAGGATTTGATTGATCTCGTGCAGAAGGCTGTCAGCGGAATGAAGGCTGGGCTAAAAGTACAAGTGAAGCTGATAGAAATGAATGCGGATCAGCGAGCCAGGTTTATGGCATTTGCCAAGGAAGCTCAGGCTTCGAGTCAGCCGATGGGAAGGGTGGCCAAGGTACTTGCAGTAATGAGTGGTAAAGGGGGCGTCGGGAAATCTTCGGTGACTGGCTTGCTGGCTTCGTCGTTGCGACGTAGGGGATTGCGTGTTGGTGTTCTAGATGCAGATATCACCGGGCCAAGTATTCCGATGATATTTGGCGTTCATCAGAAGCCCATCTCAACCCGGGAAGGAATCTTGCCCGTTGTAACATCTACAGGAATCAAAATAATGTCTATCAACCTGCTGTTACCAGATAGGGGCCAACCTGTCATCTGGCGAGGTCCGCTCATCAGCAAGGCTATTGGACAATTCTGGTCCGAAATTGTTTGGGGGGATCTTGACTACCTCGTTGTAGACTTGCCGCCAGGGACAGCTGATGCAGCTTTGACGGTCATGCAGTCGCTTCCATTGGATGGTATCGTGCTGGTTACATCCCCTCAGGATTTGGCGGGAATGATAGTGTGTAAAGCTGCTAATATGGCGAAAACCCTAAGTATCCCGCTGATTGGCCTGATAGAAAATATGAGTCACATTGTTTGTCCAGAGTGTGGTGCTCATATCGATATCTTTGGCACAAGCAAGGCAGAGAATACAGCGCGTACGATTGAAACAAAAATGTTGGGGCATATCCCAGTTGATCCGAAATTTGCAGTACTGTGCGACAAAGGCATGATAGAGAAATACAATAGTAAAATATTCGAAGAGATTGCTGAAAAAGTAATTCGCAATGTGTCCTAGGGCTTGCATAAGTTTGTTCAAACTATAGCTTGCAGAAAGCTACTTAGGAGAAATGTCTTCAACACAATGGAAATATTGCGGTTGATGGAATCTTAATAGCACTTCATCAGTAAACTAAGCAGCTTTTACTAAAATGCCTCCAAATGTTGACAAAGTAAAAATGACTTAGTTTTTTTGTTTTAAGTGTATTAGGTGCTGGCGCTCTCAACAGTAACGACTTCAGCCCTATCCGCTTCAACATCTTTGCCCAGTTCAATGATCGATGGAATGAATAAAGACACAATTCCTGCAATCACACAGGTGGCTCCGCCAATAATAAACCATATTTGAATGCCTACGGCATCTGAAACTGGTCCAGCAATTGCCAAGCCGATGGGTGAGGCTAGAGATGCACCAGCATGGAGCAGTGTAAACACACGGCCTTGTTTTTGCGGATCAACGCGTGATTGTAAGGCAGCAAAAATGGGTCCGTTGACAAGTGGATTCATGATGCCCACCAAGCCCAAGGCACCCGCTGCCCAATAGAAGCCGGTTGGTGGCACAATGCCAACTAAGGAAATGCTTGCGCCCATCATGATCATGGCGGTCATTGTGGTGAGCATGCGATTCTTAAACCCTCCCCAAACACTAAGCACCAATCCGCCAGTTAATATGCCGATGCCCAAAACGGATTCTATCAGGCCCAGATCCATGGCACCCTTGTGAAAATATTGTGTAACGAGGATGGGAATTAATGAGAAAGCAGGACTAACCATGAGGTTGATCAGCATGGCAATCAGGATTATCGCCAGGAGACCAGGCCAGCCTGCGACATATTTAATGCCTTCAGCAAGATCTTGCCAGACAGAACTTTTTATCTTACCGTTTTCGTCTTTTTCATGTGCGTTGCGCTCTGGTTGCGGGATTTGGAAAAAGAGAAGGGGTGCAATCGCAATAGCTGCAGTGCCCACATCTACCATGAGCACGCCTTGGGTCGGCATGATGCTGATTAAGAAAGCGCCCAGAGGAGGTGCTAATATGGACATGATGCCTTGCAAGGTTTGATTCATACCGGCGACACGCGCAAGCTGGCTTTTTGGCACCATCAACGAAGTTGATGTGAGCATGGCTGCCCATTGAAAACCGCCAAGTGCTGAGCGGATGAACAACACGACATAAATTTGCCAGACCTGAACTGAACTAAAGGCGAAAAGCAATGCCAAGATCAGGGTAACAAGGGCTGTGAGTGCATCAAAAACGATCAGCACGGTCTTTCGGTTCCAGCGGTCAATTAAAGCGCCTGCGATGGGGCTAATAATGATATCCGGTACTGTGCTAACTAAAGTTCCGATTGCTAAAACTGTTGCAGATCCAGTTGTGGATGTCAGATACCAAACAAAGGCAAAGCCTACCAGACGGCTGCCCAGCATCGAAAAAGCCTGTCCTGTCCAGATCATGAAGAAGCGTTTTTTCCAATTTGCAATTTCGGGAACGGGTGTTTCAGCTTCCATCAGTGAATTCATCCTTTATTAGTTGATAACATTGAGTTTGTGTTCAGATGAATTCTAATGAGTACAAAGAAACCATCATTGTTAATATACGTTATTAAACTTGCTCCGCATAGGGAAATTAATTAACTCATCGATACGATGCAGTATTTCTCTTGCCATATCAATGAGTAAGTCTTTGGTATCTATTCTGCGGCTTGGGTTGATCTTTCTTCAGCATCGAGCTTCTCGGCAGCTTTCAAATTAGCATCTTCATCCTTCTTAGTGATCTTGAATTTAAACCAGACCGGGATAATTGCCAGCAGGCTTGCCCAGGCAGTGATCGTGAAGGGTAGTTTTGGTGAAACATTTTGATAAAGGGAAGCGCCAATTGCTGGGGCGGGCAAAGAGAATATGCCTAGGCTGGACTGAATCAAACCGAAGCCTGTACCGCGCAGTTTTGTCGGCAAAACCTTGCTTATTATGGATTGGTATGCTGGCGCCATCATTCCCACGCCTACGCCAAATAAAGCCCAGACGATAGCATAACCCCTGAATGTGGTCGTATTTATAAAAAGAAACAGCGAAACAGCCTGGAGGATGAAGCCGATAACGATTGCCAGGCGTTCACTCTTTTTATCTGCCAGCCAACCCGCAGGAATATTGGTCAGCATATTAGCAACCCCGAAAATTGACGAAAGCCAGCCGATTTGCTGTGCTGTTAGTCCACCGAATTCTTCCATAAAGATGGGCAGTAGTGAAAAGGAAAACGAAAAGGAGATATCGCGGATCCCATCGGTCACCAGCAGCCAGGTGATTAATCCGCCAGCAATAAGAATGCCAAACATTGCGCCCAGATTCCGCCGCAGCGAGGTTAGGTTGAGCTTGCCGTTGCTGGTTTCTTTTTCGTGCTGTGCTGCTCGGCGAGCCATGAAAACCCGTAGAATAGTGGCCATGGTATAGATTATGCCTGCACAGATCAGCATGACCCTGAAGCTGAACTGATCGACCAGGTAACCACCTAGTGGAGGGCCGACGACCGTGACGATCATGAAGATAGTTTGTGTAAGACCATAGACACGGGCGCGGTTTTCCTCGGCGGATTCCTCAGCAATGAAGGCGCCAAAGCTGGGACCGATCAATGAACGTGTGACTGCACTAAGACCTTCCCCAGCCAGAACCCACTGCCATGTCGGTGCGAGGATCAGACCGAAATAGGAGAGTACACCTGCTATACTGCCTAATGCGATGCTTTTCAAACGGCCGAGGCTATCTGAGATCCAACCGCCCAATATCTGCAGCACAAGTGGGATGATCTGGGCAATTGTGAAGAAAATACCTATTTGGGCAACGCTGGCATTGAGAGATTTTAGATAGAGGGGCAGCAGGGAACCGTACATATTAGCTGCCACGTTGGCTAGAATCATTGCAAGCAGGAAAAGTTTTAAGACAGGTGAAAGGAGAGATGCTTTCCTGGTAGTTTCTTGTTCCATGATTTATTATGCCCTTACATATTTGATTAGGGTATAGATCTTTCAGCAATTCATGAGAGCCAATAGCAATATATCCAAGTTGGTTCTATTGAATTTGATGAAATAACTATTCGATTCGAGATCGATGAAAATATGTAAAATAGTTCATGTGGGAGGTGCTTATTCCAGGAAGACCTCGACGTGTTCTCCGTCCTCTTCGTCAAAAACATCAACGACTTGACCGATTTCACCAGAATTTAGCCAGATTTTGAGGGTGTCTTCATCGAGTCCTTCAATTTCGGGAGCGAATTTTGCTCCTAAACGCAACCCCGAACTGATTAAAGAAACAGGAAGACGAACATTTACTCGTGTTTTACCGGAATCTGAGTCG
>JAUXFJ010000144.1 GCA_030620065.1 Anaerolineaceae bacterium | reverse complement strand
TCGTTTTCACTTCTTCGTAGGCGATACAATACTTCTTCGAGTATTTTCCGATTAAAACTTATCAGATCTGTAACAATACCAATCAAGAACGTTTGAAAACCGATGATGAGCATAATGGCTGCAAGAAGCAAAGATTGAATATTGCCGCTGCCCATGCCGCTAAAGTAGTAGACTAAAAAGCGGATGCCTATTGCGGTACCAGCTAAGACAAGTATCAGGCTGACGATGCTGAAAACCCGCAGTGGTTGATAGAGTGTAAAGGAGCGCATGATCGTCACCGTGGAGTGCAGCAGATAATTAGAGATGCTGTTCATAAGGCGCGAGGGACGTGTTTTGGGGTTGGTCTTGACTGGGACAAAGATGACTTTAGCGCGCTGTGCGCCAGCCTGGATGAGTGTCTCGAGGGTATAGGAATATGTGCTAAGGACATTTGTACGCAAGGCAAGTTCACGTGTCAGAGCGCGGAAGCCGCTGGTTGCGTCGGGCACATCCAATCCAGCAGCTCGTGAGACAACCTTGCTTCCCAAGCGTTGCAAAAGTCGTTTATGAGCAGAAAAGTGCTCAAGTTTGACAACACCGCGATCACCAATGACAAGTTCAGCATCACCCCTTAGAATTGGTTGCACCAGTTTGGGGATATCGCTGGCTTGATATTGATTGTCAGCGTCAGTATTTACGATAATGTCTGCCCCCAAACGCAGGCTGGCATCCAAGCCAGAAGCAAAAGCTTGAGCTAATCCTACATGATGCGGCAGTATGACGATGTGATCTACGCCTGCTTTGCGGGCAGCATCTGCTGTATCATCATTACTACCATCATCAATGATCAATACCTCGATGCTGTCAATACCTGGGATCTGTTTAGGTAATAATTTAACAGTTTCAGGAAGGAACTCTGCTTCGTTGAAACAAGGGATTTGGATGATGAGTTTCATGTTGGAATCATCCTTAATGATAAGGGATGGTAAAGTATATCATGTTTGATTAACGTGATAGGAAATTTGTGATTTTAGATAAATCTGCTATAATGAATAGTGCAGGATAGAATAACTATTGTTTTTATGGAGAGGAGAAGAAAATGAAGAGTAGGCGTAAAGGAAAAACCTGGCAACACTTATTGTTTTTATCTGTTACATTAGTCGTTCTTTTAGCATGCGGATCCACACCGGACCCAACAGCTACACTCCCCCCCCCTCCACCGACTGAGGAGGTAGCTACTGAGGAACCCGTGGCGCCTGCGGAACCAACAAATACAACTGCATCAGTGATTCCGCCAACGGCTACACCGGATTATCAGGCAACTTTAGATCATGATGCGACGCTAGAAGCCCAAGCTTCTGTAGGGAAGATTCTGGATTGGCTTTCAGATATTAATATCGATCTGCCTCGTGGCTATCGTGTTCCAATAACATCTGACTCGGCCCGATTAAAAGTGACCAGTTATATGGGTCAAGAATATGAGAAAATCACCCCGGATGAGCTCAATGATTTTGTTGTTGGAGTTGATATTACCTGGAACAGCAGTAGCGGTTTGGCCGGTTGTGGACTCATCCTGCGCAGTGAGGCAGATCCAAATCGAGGTTCAAGTTATCAGTTTGCTATCCGCCGGCTTTCCGGCGCAGGAAGCTGGGATATCGAATACTTTATTGACGGAAAATATAAGGGCAATGTCACGGGCAGTGTTCGCTACCATGATGCGATTAACTACAAGCAAGATTCCACTAACCGTGTGATCATTACCGTGATTGGCGAGGAGTATATCGTCTATGTGAATGGCGTAAGATTGTCCTCAGCCTATAGTGGTGTCAAGCTGGATGGGCATGTCAGTTTCTTAGCCTGGCAAGAATCCGGTAATACCACCTGCACCTTTAATGATGCTTGGATTTGGGCTGTAACCGATTAAACATTCAAACACATGTTCAGATAAGCAAAGTGCTGACAGATTTCCTGTCAGCACTTTGTATTTACGTTAGCATATTTTTCAATACCCATCGAGGGATTCCTAGGCGGATACAGTATGGGTCTTGCTATTTATCCTTAGATAGGGCAAAACAAAATGAATTAACACCAAGAAGTTTTATGGTCACTGCTTATTGATGAATCAGTTTCCCTTGCAGCACGGTGATTGCTTTTCCGCCTACAAAGACGCGTTCTCCCTGCAGTCTTACCCGTACTTCACCACTACGTGCAGAAGCCTGGAAGGCCAGGAATTCTTGTTTGTCAAGTTTCGGCGCCCAATAAGGACCAAGCAGACAGTGAGCGGAACCGGTCACCGGGTCTTCATTGATCCCCACTTTGGGTGCGAAGAAACGCGAGATAAAATCGTATTTTTCTTTTTTAGCTTTGGCAGTAACGATGACATCATGGAAGGAAAGGGCTTTCAGGAGCTCAAAGTTGGGTGCAAGACCCCGGATTGAATCTTCACCGTCAAATTCGGCTAAGATTATTTCATTTTCGTAACTTGCTGCGCGAATAGGTTTAATGCCCAGCGCTTCACTTAGCTCCTGTGGAGGATCGATAAGCTTGGCGTCGCGCCGCGGGCAGGTCAAGTTCAACGAAATTATCTGTACTAGAAGCCTTGAGAGTCCCGCTGAGCGTATAAAATTCAATCGGTTCATCTTCTTCATAGAAACCGTTCTCGAAAAGAATATGTGCGCTTGCTAAAGTAGCGTGCCCACAGAGTTCAACTTCGGTAGTTGGTGTGAACCATCTCAGGTGATAACCGTTGCCTTTGGGTACAAGGAAAGCTGTCTCTGAGAGGGCCATTTCGGCAGCTACAGCTTGCATCCAGGCATCGTCTTTTGCCTGCTCCAAGAGACAAACTGCAGCAGGATTACCGGTGAACGGTTTTATTGTAAAGGCATCAACCTGGTAGATTGGGATATTCATTCGGGTTACTCCTGTCTGGTTATTTGTTTTGGAAGAGTTTACACCTACTCATTCTTATTTTAATCCAGAATTTACCATTTGTTGACCATGAAATTAAATAAAAATAGCACAACTTCAGTTGTGCTATTTTTGTAAACGACAGATCTAGTCTGTTACGGGATTCCAAATTGAAAAAGCTTCATACCTTACTAAAGTGCCATCGATAGAATTTCCGGAATATATATCGCATGCCGGAGCGATCTTTCCGCTGTTCATTCTGGCTGAAAGGTCTAATTCTGCAATTAATGTACCATTGAGGTAGAAATATCCTTCATGGTCAATTGCTGCCAAAAGGACATGATTCGTGGATGTTGTACCGTAATTCAGATTATTAAGCGTACCCTTCTGCATAACGTCCGAGTTTGTTCCATTTCGGTTGATCAATGACCACGAACCATCTGATTGAATAGCTAGACGATACTCGTCGTTCTTACCTTCATCACGGAAGAAAAGACCAATATCCCAACTTCCCTTGGAGAGTTCGTATGGTGGAGTAAAGTAGACTTCAGTGATAAAGTTTTTTACAGACACATCCGACGGAGAAGTTGTCGCATTTCCGTCATCATCCATCAGCAGGTTGCCATTTTTAGGGCCAAATATTGGGGACGTTTTTAACGTTTCACTTATGATTCCATCAATGGAATTTAAAAATTGTTGTGTGGCTTGGTAAGCAGCTTCCGCTGATGCTGTTGCTTGGGCGGACAATGCTGTTTGTGTTGCTGCAGAGGCTTGCTCTGTCGCATGCTGTGCCACCGTGGCTTCATATGCCATCTGTGCGATTTTAGTCTCTGTTTTGGATTGATTGTTAGATTGTATCCAAACAAACGCACCACCTCCGCCGAGGAGCACAGCACCAAGACATAGCAAGATGATTGCAATTATTACGATTATGAGCCAAATTGGAAATTTCTTTTTATTCACTGGGGGGTTGTTAATTGGGTAATTTGCCATTTTTCATCCTTTCAAATAATATGTAGTGGGGAGCGGATCTGTAAAATTATTAAATCAGCGCCATAATTTCTTTTAAATAATTATATACTATAAAACACCTCTGCGGTGAGATAATTACCTTATCACTTACAGCACATGATTTAATCAATCAGATACCACTGGATTATCTGGCACATGGCAAAGAGCTTATTCGGCAAGGCGTTGTAGAGTTTGTTGCACGCTCCAAGCTTAGCGATTTTGGCAAACCTGCTGTACTTTTACAAATGTAGTATTAATTTGGCATATAATCAAAGGAGGATAATCCTCTGCAGCTTGCTGCAGGGAGGCTTGATTACACCTAGTTGTTTTACTTTAAAGGAATTAGTATGCATCGTTCCACTCGCGTTTTATTTATTCTGCTCTTAATTGGAATATTTGCTTCAATGCAGCTTGCCTTTACTCAGGTAGGATTCCCAATACACAACGAAAGCTATTTACGTAGCGATGAAGGATCGTTCTGGGGCGAATCTTTATGCCTTCCTGATTTATACATGGTTGACCCCGGCGCGTGTCTGCCTTATGGTGCTTCACAGAGTATTGCAACTTTGTCAGCGATGGGCTTTCCATATCCCATGAGGGATCTTCCGGCCGCGTCACCTGACCCTAAATTATCACAAATACCTGTCCTGATCGCGAAGATCAATTTGGCTGAAGATGAACCAGCTCCGCTCTATGCTTCGTTTGATGATGCGATCTCGGGTAGTAACCCGCTGCGTTTTATAAATGCTGGCGGGCTGCGTTATGTGAGCTATGTATACCGAATAGATCATAATGGGAAACCATATTTACAGCTGTCATCGGGAGAGTGGCTGCGTGCTGCACCAGCCGCTTACACAGATTTCCAGGGCTTGGTCTTTTTCGAGAACCCCAAGCGTGATTTCGGTTGGGTTGTGGATCAGACTCCAAGTTTTAATGCACCCAGCTT
>JAUXFJ010000202.1 GCA_030620065.1 Anaerolineaceae bacterium | reverse complement strand
CTGCAAGCCTATGAGAATGCAATTACGCATTACGAGAAGCTGTTTAGGATCAAACCCGAGATTATCGCCTACGATATGCATCCTGATTACCTTGCCACGCGCTATGCAAAAAAGCGCGCCGAGGAAGAAGGCATCCCTTTAATCCCTGTACAACATCATCATGCCCATATCGCCGCTTGCCTGGCAGATAATAAATGGGAATCTTCAAATCCGGTGATAGGCTTAAGCTTTGATGGTAGCGGATATGGAACAGATGGGCATATTTGGGGTGGCGAAGTGCTCATTGCCGGATATAATGATTTCAATCGCCGTTACCACCTTGCTGAAGTCCCCATGCCTGGTGGTGACCGTGCAGTAATGAAGCCGGCTCGCATGGCACTGAGTTATTTAATTACGTCCAATATTGCTTTAGAACCTGATTTACCACCAATAAAGTCACTCACGGAAATGGAAATCGATGTCATCAAACATCAAATCCAAAACCACATTAACACACCACTTACCTCCAGTATGGGAAGGCTCTTTGATGCTGTCGCTGCACTGCTAGGCATCCGGCAGGAAGTCAATTATGAAGCACAGGCAGCCATTGAATTAGAGTCTATTGCAGATCCATATGAAAAGGATTACTATATCTTGGATATTGATGGTCATACTATCCATACCCAAGCTCTTTTTGAGGCAATTGTGATTGATATGCAAAATAAGGTTTCAATCAATAAAATTTCAGCAAAATTCCATCAGTCGATCATTAAGATGGTTTTGGATATATGCAATATAATACGCAAAGAAACAGGCATCCAGCATGTCGCCCTCAGTGGTGGCGTCTGGCAGAATCTTTACCTGATGAGTCATATCATACCTGCGCTTGAAAACGCTCAGTTCATACCGCTTGTTCACCATCAAACACCACCCAACGATAGCTGCGTAGCTTTGGGTCAGGTTATGGTCGCTGCTCATCAGGTTAATCATTGATAAATTAAGGAGTATATTCCTATGTGTCTGGGTATCCCAGGAAAGATCGTAGAAAGATATGAAACTGCTGGTACAAAAATGTGTAAGGTTGATTTTGGCGGTGTGATCCAAGAAGCATGTATTGAAACCCTTCCTGAAGCCAAGGTCGGCGATTACACAATCATTCATGCAGGCTTTGCATTGAGTCTTCTCTCAGAGAAAGACGCCCAAGAGACCTTGACCATCCTGCAAGAGATAGCTCAACTTGAGGATGAAGAAAAAAATGATCTCCTTTTTACATCAAACGAAAAATAAATGGAATTCTTAAAGAATTACCGCAATGCGGAACTCATAAAAAGTCTCCTGAATCAAATCCGAAAGATCACAACGCGTCCCTGGAAGCTGATGGAGATATGCGGGGGTCAGACACACGCAATTATGCAGTATGGCATTGACCAGCTCCTACCAGAGAACATCGAGCTTATACACGGCCCGGGCTGCCCTGTCTGTGTAACCGCATTAGAGCTTATCGATAAAGCACTCATAATCGCTCAACAGCCCGGTGTTATTTTCACTTCATTTGGCGATATGCTCAGAGTACCTGGCTCACATCACGACTTGTTTTCAGTCCGTGCGCAGGGTGGAGACGTGAGAGTTGTCTATTCGCCCTTGGATGCAGTTAAGATCGCTCAAGCCAATCCGAAAAAGGAGGTGGTGTTCTTCGCGATAGGCTTTGAAACCACCGCACCCGCAGCTGCCATGAGCGTACTCCATGCACAAAAACTAGGTCTTATTAATTTCACCATCCTCCCTGCCAACGTTCTTGTTCCGCCAGCTATGCATACGATCCTGGGTAGTCCCAATAACCAAATTCAAGCCTTTTTAGGTGCCGGACATGTTTGCGCCGTGATGGGTTACTGGGAATATGAGCCGATTGCCAAACAATATGGCATACCAATTGTTGTAACAGGTTTTGAACCACTTGATCTGGTCAACGGCATCTTCATGGCTGTCAAACAGCTTGAAATAGGTAATCACCTGGTCGAGAACGCCTACCCACGCGTTGTTACTCGCACAGGCAACCGGACTGCCCAAGCCATCATGGAAAAGGTTTTTCAGCCAGTTGATAGGAAATGGCGCGGGATTGGCATAATTCCACAGTCCGGTCTCGACTTACGTACTGAATATGCACAATTTGATGCTGAAAATCGCTTTGAGATCGGTTTGATCGATGTAATGGAATCTTCCTTATGCATAGCAGGTCAAGTACTCCAGGGTTTAACTAAACCATTTGATTGCCCTGCCTTTGGAAACGAATGTACCCCCCAAACTCCGCTAGGTGCACCAATGGTTTCCTCTGAAGGTGCCTGTGCGGCTTATTATCGTTATATGAGAGCAAGATGATGAACAACTCTAATATAAATCACTTACAGGGTCCAGTTTGCTCCCTCCCCCTCCACCATAACGACCAAATTGTTATTGGCCATGGAAGCGGTGGACAAATGACCAATGACCTCATCAAGAATGTATTTTATCAAAAATTCTCGAATCCCATTCTCGATATGAACAATGATGCAGCCCTCATCGATCTCCTTTTAGATAATGACAAAAAAGGGTTCCTTGTCACTGCCATAGATGCGCATATCGTTTCACCTCTCTTCTTCTCTGGGGGTGACATTGGTCGTCTCGCAATTTGTGGCACAGTCAATGATGTTGCCATGTTAGGAGCGAAACCTCTTTACATTACGGCTTCTTTCATAATTGAAGAGGGTTTTTCAATCAATGCTCTCGAGAAGATCGCAAGTTCCATGCAGCTTGCTTGCCAGGAGGCTAATGTAAAGATCGTCGCTGGAGATACCAAAGTTACTGAAAAAGGGAAATCTGACGGCTTGTTTATCAGCACAACTGGTATAGGCTGGGTACCGGCCAGCCGCCAGATTGGCGGGCAATTTGCCCGCCCAGGTGATGCTGTCATTATATCTGGCACACTTGGCGATCATGGTATTGCCGTCCTTGAAGCACGCGGCGATCTTGGCTTTCACTCTGCGATTCAATCGGATGTCGCCCCTCTGAACGAAATGATTGAAATATTATTAACAGAAGTCCCCAACACCCATGTTTTGCGCGATCCCACACGCGGTGGACTCGCAACATCCCTGGTAGAAATTGCATATCAAAGTGAAGTTACTATTCAAATAGATGAGACATCGCTTCCCATAAGACCGACAGTGCAAACCGCCTGCGAAATGCTGGGATTCGACCCGCTCTATATTGGCAACGAAGGTAAAGTAATTGTTATCCTACCCGAAGCAGATGTTGACAATGCCTTGGAGGCTTTGCGATCGCACCCATACGGTAAAGCAGCTGTGCGTATTGGCTCGGTCGTTCAAAATTCGCCTGGGCGGGTATTGCTTACGACCCCCCTGGGCTCAAACCGTATCCTGGAAATGTTAGCTGGTGAAATACTGCCGCGCATCTGTTGATTGCTAAACAATTTTCTCTCAATCATCATACTCTCTCTACAGCCATATCAAATAGGATACTTGGAAATGAAATTTGACCTTGAGAAACAACCAACAACCTCTTGAAACGCATAAACATATATTATCCGTCCTACTGCAATTTGCCATAGTGCCTTGGCTAAAAGACCCTTTACAGAAGGTTTCGATATCCTTCGGATCGTTGGCAGTCTCGGCCGCACATAAATCGGATATGCTGTCATATGCAGGACTGTCCATATCTCTTAGGACAGCCCTATTTTAACGCCTTGTTTTAGATTCAATCCCAATTTCTAGATTGCCGTCGCTAATTCGGAGCGGGAAGCTGGCCACATCCTTTACTGCAGGT
>JAUXFJ010000051.1 GCA_030620065.1 Anaerolineaceae bacterium | reverse complement strand
GTGCGCTGCATAAGGACGCGTGAGTGGTCAGCCGCGGACGTGGTTTGGTTGAGTGATATAGATTACAACGTTTATCGTATGGATGCAAATACAGGCGCATTAACCTTGCATGCACCTGGTGGATGGATCATCACGAACAGTAAATAAGAGATTTCGTAAGAACTAGGATGCAGCTTATTAGTGAAAAATAAAAAGATTTAGCTGCTCGTGGTAATACAATTTATATATAGAATATTCATGTGACCTACAATCAGCATTACATAAATGCTGATTGTAGGTTTAGTATTGGTTCTGAATGATATAATAATTATTCAATCAAAGCATACGGATGGATTAATGTTTGAAGAAGAAAAACAAGACATCGAACAAAAGCTCAAGGCTTTTTGTGAGCAAAACGAATTGCCTTTTGTGAACCTTGAATGGCGCCATATCCCTTTCAGCGGGGAATGGGGGATTGCCCTGCCGTTATTCGCGCTCGCGGCTGCAGAAGACCGCAGCGAAGTTAAAGTCAGTGTTCCACAGCGTGCTCAGGAATTGGCGGAGATGCTGGCGGAGTTTATTGGTTTACCGCAGGGTTTCACACGCGTGAAGGCTGTAAAAGGTTATTTGAACCTTTACTTTTCCACCTCAGATTACGCCCATCGCATTACCAACATGGTGCTTTCACAAGGATCGGATTATGGCAAAGCAGCCCGGCTGGGTAAGAAGACGATGGTTGAATATTCGCAGCCTAATACGCATAAATCCATGCATGTTGGGCATCTGCGAAATGTAATTCTGGGCGGTGCGGTCTCCAATATCCTTGAATTCGCTGGTTACGATGTGATACGTGCGAATTATCTGGGTGATATTGGTCTGCATGTGATCAAGTGGTTGTGGAATTACGAGAAATATCACAAGGATGAACAACCGGCGGAAGACAGAACCCGCTGGATGGGCGACCTTTATGCTGAGGCAGACCAGCGCTTTTCGGACGAGCCCGGTTTTGAGGCGGAGGTAAGGCAATATTTTGTGCGCTGGGACAGGCAAGAACCGGAAATCCTTGCATTGTGGGAAAAGACAAGGCAGTGGTCACTTGAGGGTTTTTATCAGGTGTACGAGCTGCTTGGAGAGCAGTTTGACAGGATCTATTTTGAAAGCGAAGTTGAAGAAGCAGGCAAGGTCGTTGTTGAAAAGTTGATTGAATCTGGCATGGCAGTTGACGGCAGGCCCGATGAACCAGTGTTTATCAACCTGGATGAGATCCTGGGGACAAAAGATGAGTACCGCGTGTCTGTTGTTTTGCGCTCTGATGGCACTTCTCTCTATGCAACCAAGGAACTGCCGCTGGCGGTCATGAAATTCGATGAGTATGAGCTTGATACATCCATTTATGTGATTGATGTTCGCCAGTCTCTGCACATGAAGCAGATTTTCAAAGTGCTTGAGCTGATGGGCTATGAATGGGCTTCGCAGCTGGTTCATTTAGCATATGAGGTCGTCAATTTGCCTGGTAACATGACCATGTCTTCACGCGATGGTACGGTCGTGCTGTTGGACGATCTAATTCGTGAAGCCACGCAAAGGGCACTGGATATTGTGCAGGAGAAGAATCCTGAATTAGCTGAAGATAAGAAAGTGGTCATTGCCAGGGCAGTTGCGCTTGGGGCGATCAAATATCCAATGCTTTCACGTGATAACACCAAAATTGTGACCTTTGATTGGGAAACTGCTCTGGATTTCAACGGCCAATCAGCACCTTATATTCAATACGCTCATGTGCGTGCGGGGAGCATTCTAAAGAAAGCAAATAATGAGCTTCCAAAGGATGTGAGTTTTGGAAAAGAGCTGCATATCAGCGAGGTCAACCTGATCGAGATGATCAGCAAGCTGCCTGGTGAGGTTGAACGCGCAGCAAGGGTATATAAACCCTTATTGATCGCTACTTATGCTTTCGAATTAGCGAAAGCTTTCAATGATTTTTATAATCAATGCCCGGTTTTATCAGCCGAGGCGGATGTCCAAGCATACCGATTGATGTTGGTTGCTGCTGCCAAACAAAGTTTGGCGAATAGTTTGAATCTGCTTGGCATTGAAGCGCCAGATGTGATGTAGAATATAATTGTTTGGGACAATAGCAAAAAACCTGAATGCTAAAGGAGAATTATAATTTATGGCTCGAATACGAACGTTAATCATGGGTGCCGCTGGACGGGATTTTCATAACTTCAATACATTTTTCCGCGATAATGAGGATTATGAAGTTGTAGCCTTTACAGCCACCCAAATCCCCAACATTGAGGGGCGCAAATATCCTGCTGAACTTGCTGGTTCCTTATACCCGGATGGTATTGCGATCTATCCAGAAAGTGAGCTGGCTAAGTTGATCAAAGATCTGAAAGTTGAGCAGGTTGTATTTGCTTACAGTGACGTTCCGCATACTTATGTTATGCATAAGGCTGCGCTTGTTAATGCGCTTGGTGCAGATTTTCGGCTGATGGGGAGCAAGGCCACTCAACTGAAATCAACTAAGCCAGTGGTTGCTGTCTGCGCTGTTCGCACCGGTTCTGGTAAAAGCCAAACCACGCGACTGGTTTCATTGATTCTGCGGGATATGGGCTATAAAGTGGCTGCCATTCGTCATCCGATGCCGTATGGAGATCTTGTTAAGCAGCGTGTTCAGCGTTTTGCAAGTTACAGCGATTTGGACAAACATGAATGCACAATTGAAGAACGCGACGAATATGAGCCGCATCTTGATAATGGTGTGATCGTTTATGCCGGTGTCGATTATGAAGCGATCCTGCGCGAAGCGGAAAAGGAAGTGGATATCATCCTTTGGGATGGCGGTAACAATGATTTTTCATTCTATGTACCTGATCTGTTGATCGTTGTGGCTGACCCGCATCGAGCCGGTCATGAATTACATTATTATCCTGGTGAGACAAATGTGCGTATGGCAGATGTGTTTGTGATCAATAAAGTGGATACTGCTAATGCTGAAGATGTGATCACAGTAAGGGAAAACCTGCACGCATTGAATCCTGAAGCGGTAATCATCGAGGGCGCCTCCCCAATTTTTGTGGATGATCCCGGGGCGATCCGCGGGAAGCGAGTCCTGGTTGTTGAAGATGGTCCGACGCTCACGCACGGTGGTATGGCTTATGGGGCTGGTTACGTTGCCGCCAGACGTTTTGGTGCGGCTGAAATTGTGGATCCACGCCCTTATGCTGTTGGTTCGATCATTGATACCTATCGAAAGTATCCTGACACGGGCAAGATATTGCCTGCGATGGGTTACGGTGAAAGCATGGTACACGATCTTGAAATAACTATTGAAAATGCGGATGTTGATTTGGTCATTATTGGGACTCCGATCGATCTGAACCGCATCATGACGATCAAGAAACCCTCGCAGCGTGTACGTTATGAACTGCAGGAAATTGGTAAGCCAACATTGAAGGATATTCTGCAGAAAAAGTTTGCGAAATAGTTGTTTGATCTAGTGTGCAATAAATAGGCAGCAACTTGAGAGGTTGTTGTTTCAGAAGACGAAATCAGGGGTCAGGGTTCAAGCCTGATCCCTGTTATATTTTATAATGAGGCTGTAAGAAAGCCTTATAATTAGCCTATAAACTAAAAAAGTGTGAGTGATAATGTTTCTGGATAAAACTGAGATTTATGTACAATCAGGTACGGGCGGCGATGGTGTGGTGCATTTCCATCGAGAAAAGTATAAACCTCATGGTGGGCCGGATGGGGGAGATGGCGGCCGCGGTGGGAGCGTTATCCTTGAGGTTGCGCCAACATTGAACACGCTGGTTAAATTTCATTTAAATCAACGTTTTATCGCTAAAGATGGCCGCAGGGGGGGACCCAATAACATGACTGGCAAGTCTGCAAAAGACTTGATCATACCCGTCCCGCCTGGTACGGTTGTTTTTAATGCGGAAAGCGGAGCGATTTTAGGGGACCTTGTTGAACCTGGGCAGCGATTGGTAGTGGCTAAAGCTGGTCGTGGAGGCAGGGGAAACCAGCACTTTGCATCCTCTCGTAATCAAGTACCACGAACTGCTGAAAAAGGTGAACCGGGAGAGTTTTTAAACCTTAGATTGGAGCTTAAGCTTATTGCTGATGTCGGGCTTGTAGGGGTGCCGAATGCCGGCAAATCCAGCTTATTAGCGGTGGTTACCAACGCTAAGCCCAAAATAGCTGATTATCCCTTCACAACACTGTCACCCAACCTCGGGGTGTTGATGTTGGAACATAATAAATCAATGGTTTTAGCAGATATCCCAGGCTTGATCGAAGGTGCGCATATGGGCGTGGGTTTGGGTTTTGAATTTCTGCGGCACATTCAACGTACGCGTGTGATCATTCATCTGTTGGATGGTCTTTCAGAAGATCCAATCTTAGATTATTCACAGATCAATAGCGAGATGGCAATGTTCGATGAGAAATTGTCTGAAAAGCTCCAGATCGTAGCTTTCAACAAAATGGATTTACCTATGGTTGCCGAGCGCTGGCCCAGCGTTCAGGCAGAGCTAAAAGCTTTGGGTGTGGATGTAATGCCTGTTTCCGCAGTAACACACATGAATGTTCGCGAGCTGATGTGGAAGGCATTTGAATTAGTAGAATCAGCACCAAAGCCTGCCCCGCTTGAAGCTCTCCCAGTTTATCGAGCTGCGGAAGACCCGCGTGCTTTCAGGATCGAGCGTGAAGAGGGCGGATGGCGCGTATTTGGAAAATCGATTGAACGGGCAGCTGCAATGACCTATTGGGAGCATCATGGGTCTGCCAGGCGATTCCAGCGATTGATGAGCGTTATTGGGCTCGAAGAAGCCCTGCGCGAGGCAGGGATCCAAGAGGGGGACAGTGTTTATATCAATGACCATGTGTTGGAGTGGCAGGATTGATTGCAGGGCTGTTGAATAGGCTCAGCCAGTATATATAGTTGAATAGTAATGATCCGACTAATTGAGGGATTTAGATAAGGAGTCTTTGTAGATCAAGGTTGAAATTCCCATCATAATTTCTTTTGCATCATTAGGTCTCTGTCTGGAAATTAAAAGGCTCGTTGACTAGGTGAGGGGGGCACCCAGCCAACGAGTATTTATATTTAATCATATGGCTGTATTTTTGTCAAGTGAACGTTGCGGTGAATACAAGTTATTCGTGCTCACATGTTATTCAGCGTGCGACAATACAATATTTCCAACGGCCATATTGATTGTGATCGTTAGGGTGAAACCATCGCCAGGGGTAGAATAAGTATTGTCTTTAATCGTCCAGGTGCCTTTCGTGTTGATGTTGATGACTTTACCCTGATTTACTATAACAACCTTCATGCCACTTGGGATCAAGATCTCCAAATTACTTGCCGCACTCTTGATGTTCACTTCAGCATCCTGCTGGAGAGTTCCATCGAAACTAAACACATAACTGCCCGCACCGCTGACGAAGTCCATTGATTTAAAATTTGCGTTTGCCAAACCATATAGTTTTACAAATGACGCACCGGTTTGAAATTTAAAGTTATTTATGACTTCTGGATTTGGAACGTCGAAGTTCACGGTTGTTTCACTAGCACCTTCGAGGATATCCAGTTTACGAAGTCTCAAACCGCTGAAATCCAGGCTGCCTTTATAAGCACCAGCCTCTATGTTCAGTTCCAAAGGAACCTGGCTTGAGAGCATAAGATCCCAATCATTGACGATCTTATCTGTCGGAATTCCGGAGATGCTTAAGGCGCGAACCTGTTTAATGCTAAAACTATCACTGCGTTGGCTAATAGCCGGTTCCCAATCCGCCACATTATATTCTATCGAGCCGTTGATCAATCCAGGCGCACCGCCGCTGATGGAAAGAGACCCGGCGCCCATGCTAAGATCAATTGAAACAACATCGCTGCTATTGGTCAATGGTTGGTCCAGATTGAGCACCAGCGTGTCACCGACTTCCATTTCGGGCAAGTTTATGTTTACCGAACAGGCCAGGCTAACTAGGATCATAACTATAATTGGGGTGATTAAAGATCGTTTCATATTTTCTACTCCTTATCTATTATCATAACAGACTCATAAATCAGTTGCTCATCTTTCAATCCCTACCGTTTACGAGTAAGAATTGAAAATTCATACTCCCGGAAAGTCTTAGGATTGTTTTGGTTTTGCCTTTGTGGGCTTGCGTGGTTTGGCTGCCACCTTTTTGGGGACTACTGCTTTTATTACTTCCGGTTCGATAGCTGCCTGCGTCTCACCAATCTGCCGTGGATAGGGCTTTGTACCCCATATTGTTAGGATCACGGCACCTAAGCCAACAACCGCTACAAAGAAAGGTAGTATCCAGCCAATGCAGGGAATGAGATTAGCACCTTTCGCCAGAAGTGAGAGTACCAAGGTACCCAAACCTGCCGAAACAGCTGGATGCCAGTTTGCCTTAAACATCACTTGCATGCGGTTGCCGATTTCATAGCCAACCACTAGCCATCCAAGAAGGATCGAAAGGGCAAAAGCAACCAAGGCAAGCAGACTGACGGGCGCTAAGATTAGTGTAATCGCTAAAATGAGTGCTGCAATCGGTAAGGCAAGGATTGTCAGCAAACCAAAGCCAATTACTGGCCATGGCTGATCGATGATAGCTTTTGTGATGGTTTCAGCAGGCTTTGGCATTATGAGGATCATCATCATCGACAGTGCTGCGAGGACCAAGGTCTGTGCCAAGAAACGCAGCAGGTTGACTAAAAGGCTTACCCCGAACGACCAGGAATTATTTTGAAATGCTTTTAAGGAGGATGAATTAACATTTAGATTATTGAAGTTGAAGTAGTCAAGGAAATCCTCAGTTATGGTACCGTATACCTCAGCTTGCTCTGAAATATTAACAAACCCGGATGGTGCAAGGATTTTACCTTCCACCAGTGCGTGATCTCCCAAAGTTGCCGTCCCGGAAATAACTACCAAATTGCCCAGGATTGTACCATTTGCATCTAGTACTCCACCAAGAACGGCCACATCTCCAGTGACAACGGATGATTCTTCGAGTGTAGCAACGCCGCCCATAACGATCAGATTCCCATCGAGTGTTTCATTGCTGTCAAGCGTGTAAGATTCGCCAAACACGATTTGGTCGGGAAGTGACTTTGCCTGTACAGCAGTAGGGAAAGCCAGAGCAACAAACATGATAACGAATACGGGAAGAAGGAACTTATTGATTTTTTTCATTTTAATATAACTCCTTGTTTTGGTTGGTAGATCTTGAAAAGTGAAGCGGTCCAAAATGCGAGTAGCAAGGTGACGACGGCCATCAGAGAGACACCTATGGCTGCAGAGATTGGGATAGCAAGCGGGAAAGCCCTGAACAGAGACTCAACCCCTCTAAGGATATGGATAATTCTTGAGACGAATTGTCCTAATGTGGCAAAGAGATTGCCAAGAAAGGACGACAGTGAAAAATTTGTTAGATCTGCAAGGAGGATTGACCATGTTGCCAAGAGGCTGAACCCCAAGGTGATCCCGATCGATACTGTGATGCGCTTTTGACGCCTGGTTTCACGTGTCTTTTCCAGGCGGATTTCCCAACGCTGGTCGAATCCACTCTGGGGTTCAACCTGTGCGTTAATAGCGAATTCTTGTTCGACTGCTTGCCAGGCATAGTGTAAATCCTGACAAGACTTACATTCTTGCAAATGTATCTTTAGACTTTCTTTATCCTGCTGGCTGATGACCTCTTCAGATAACAGCCATTTTTCATAAGGCTGGTGACTCATGCGGTCTCCTCTCTTTCACGCCATTGGACGGTTGTGAAGATAACCATAATTTTGCAAGTTCCCTTCTTGCTCGAAACAGGCGACTTTTTACAGCGCTAACTGATAAAGATAATGCTTCTGCGATCTCAACTTCAGAATAGTCGTACCAGTATCGAAAAATAATTGCGGCTCTGTCTGTTGGATTGATCCTTTCCAAAAGTGTTTGAATTTCAGCCTGCTTCTCAATAGAAAAGATTTTTCTTTCAGGATTCGGTGCAGCTGTATCTGGGACGGTCTCTTCAGGGATAACTGCGGTGGACATGGTTGGAAGCTGCTTCCTTCGCAGACAGTCGATGCAGTAATGCGAAGCGATGGATAATAACCAGGTTGCGAAAGATCTTTTGGGATCATAGCGTCTCAAATGACGATAGGCACGGATGAAACTTTCCTGTGCGGCGTCTTCAGCGTCGTTGGCGTTCCCGAGCATACGATAGCATAGGTTGAAGACCGGTTTTTGATAAGCTTCAACTAGGCTGCCAAAAGCCTCATCGTCACCGTGACGTGCCTGCTTGATCCATAAAGTTTCGCCGTTGGTCAAGAAATCTCCTGTTTTGTTTTCTACTATCATATACGATTATGGCTTGAGAAAGTTGCAAAGGAACAAATTCAATTATACAGTTTTCCAGGACAGAATGATATTTGAACTGAGAGGGAGGGTTTCAATTTGTCTATTGGATTTCCCCCAGGCTTCTTATGATGGTCTGACGCATGGGGGTTGGCATTCGCCCGTGCATAACTAACCATCACTGCGGTGGTCTGTGGGTGTCCGTAAATTTATTATGGGATTTGAGCTGCCCGATATATCTCAGCGTTATTTCACGGTTGGGGACACAGCTAAATGATTGCGATCATTGTCGACCAAAAGCATTATAAAAGCAAGACACTTTGATTTGATTGCGCGAGCCAGCTTAAACCGGCTTAGAATACCATTTCTTCTTTGCCAGACAGCTTGTCTTTGATGCACTCCACAACGATATCCAGGTGCTGCTTTTTATGGACAAAATCC
>JAUXFJ010000134.1 GCA_030620065.1 Anaerolineaceae bacterium | reverse complement strand
TGTGATATGAAAGAATTATCTGTTGATATCCGAAATATTTCAAAATCCTACGGGGATGTTACTGCCCTGAAGGATATTAACCTGGGCATAGGAAAGGGGGAACTTTTCGGATTGATCGGACCGGATGGTGCAGGAAAGACCACCACTATTCGGATCTTGTCGACAGCCATGAAACCAAGCTCCGGATTTGCAAAAATTGGGGGGTTTGATGTCGATAGCCAACCGGAAGATGCCCGTTTACTTATCGGTTACATGCCCCAAGCCTTCAGTTTATACCCAGATCTGACAGTAATAGAGAACCTGGATTTCTTTGCTGATATTCAAGCAGTTTCGGGAAAACGCAAGAAAGAGCGGATTGGAGAACTATTAGCCTTTAGCAGGCTAGATAGATTCCAGAAACGACGCAGCGAACATTTATCAGGCGGCATGCGTAAAAAACTGGCTTTGGCCTGTGCTCTTATCCATGACCCCGAAGTGTTGTTGTTGGATGAACCAACAACAGGGGTTGATCCCGTTTCACGCCGGGAACTTTGGCAGATCATTTCTGATGTGCTCCTCCTGGGTGTTACTGTCCTTGTGAGTACACCATACATGGATGAAGCGGAGCGGTGCCATAAGGTTGGAATTCTTAACGAAGGACAGATCCTCACCATGGGTTCCCCTCAAGAATTAACCGCACAGCTTCCCTATCAAATGATGGAAATCGTCGCCCGACCACGACGGATAACACGTCAGGTAATAAATTCTACCGACGGGATTTTAGGTTGGCGGCCGGTTGGGGATCGAATCCGGATGGCAGTTGAAGAGCCTGATAGGGTTGAGAAGAAACTCTGGTCAGCTTTCAAAAAGACCGATGGAGAGATTCGCATTCTTAGACGAGCCAAACCCATCATGGATGATGTGTTTATTCACTTGGTCGAATCTAGTGGAGCTGAAAATGAAGGTTGAAAATGCTATTGTTGTCAACAAACTAACAAAAAAATTCGGAGACTTCACTGCGGTTGATCAGGTAAGCTTCACGATCCCCAAGGGAGAAATCTTTGGGTTATTAGGGCCAAATGGCGCTGGGAAAACCACTACTATCCGGATGCTTTGTGGTCTGATCAGCCCCACAACTGGAGACGCAAAAGTGATGGGTCATCAGATATCATCACAACCTGAAGAAATCAAGACCAAGATCGGATATATGTCCCAACAGTTCTCTCTTTACAATGACCTGACCGCTTATGAAAACCTGGATTTTTATGCCAGACTTTATGGCCTTTCCAACAAACACCGAGAAACCAGGATTAATGAATTAATTGAAATGGCGGGGCTGGAAAATCACAGAAGGTCACTGACTTCCAATTTGTCCGGTGCCTGGCGTCAGCGGTTGGCTCTAGCGTGCGCCATTGTTCATAATCCGCCAATTCTGTTCCTTGATGAACCCACAGCGGGCGTTGATCCGATTTCCAGGCGGGAATTCTGGAAGTTGATCTACGAGCTTGCCGGCCAAGGCGTCAGCGTACTCGCTACAACCCATTATATGGATGAGGCAGAATTCTGCAATAATATTGGGATGATGTACCGATCGAAACTGATTGCCCTTGATGACCCTGATACGCTTAAAGAAAGTTATAAAGACATACTCGTAGAAATAGATTGCGAGTCACCGGGGAAGGCGTTGCTGCTAATAAATGAAATATCGGGTGTACTAGAAGCTGCTTTGTATGGCGCTTTGATTCATGTGACGATTGAGAAACAAGCTTTAACAAAACAGATCCGGCGAAAGTTGCAGAGAGAAGGTGTTGTTGTAAACAGAATTGGGGAAATTTTACCTTCTCTTGAAGATGTCTTTGTCAACATGATCAAATCTAAGCGGCGAGCTCTTGTACGCGCTGAATTCAATATTGAAGGAGAAATACTATGAAGCGAATGTTGACCATAATGCGCAAGGAACTCATTCACATCATCCGTGACCCAAAAACTTTAAGTTTGGTCATTGTTATGCCGGTGATGATGTTACTTTTACTTGGATATGCGGTAACGTCTGAAATTGAGGATATTCCTTTGGCGCTGGTCGATCTGTCAAAATCCGAAGCAAGCCAAAGGTTTATCGATCGTTATTGGATTAGCGGATTCTTTGAAATAACCCATGATGTTAAAAATGAAAAAGAGCTTTTGGAATTGATCGATGATGGCGAAGTAAAAACGGGGATAATAATTCCAGAAGATTTTGGGAGAGAGATAGATACTGGCGGGTCCAGCCCAGTTCAATTTTATATTGATGGCTCCAATCCAATGATTGCCCAGACAGCCCAATTAGCAGCAGAAACAATCAGCCAAGCAGCAGCTCAAGAAATTTTTATTGAGAACTTGAGTAAACGGATGGGGAGCATTAATTTCAAGCTTCCCATCGATGCCCGGATACGCTTTTTATACAATCCCAACATGAAGAGAATGGATTTTTGGATACCTGGTTTGGTAGCAATCATCCTGCAAATCCAATCTTTGTTGTTAACTGCCTTCGCAATTGTGAGGGAAAGGGAACAAGGTACCTTAGAGCAGTTGATCGTAACGCCGATTAAGTCATGGGAGTTGATGCTGGGAAAAATTTTACCCTTTGTTGCAGTTGCTTTGATTAATGTTGCGTTAACAGTTGGCGTTGGGGTGTTTTGGTTTGACGTTCCTGTTGCGGGCAGCATTCCCCTCCTCTTCGGGCTGAGCTTGATTTTCCTTCTAGGCTCTCTAGGATTAGGTGTGCTCATCTCCAATATCTCTACTAACCAAATGCAGGCTATGTACATTGCTTCGTTTATCATGATTCCAGCATTTATCCTGTCTGGTTTGTTCGTGCCTAGATACAATATGCCGCGACTGGCTTATTATTCAGGTTTTTTGCTTCCAGTAACCTATTATCTTGAAATCGTGCGCGGCATCATTTCCAAAGGTGTTGGAATAACTTACTTGTGGCCCTGGATTTGGCCAATGGCTGTGTTTAGTCTCGTTGTATTCTTTTTGAGCGTCATTCTCTTCCGGAAACGCGTTGACTAACCTAAAGATAACAAGAATTTTAATCATTTCTAACATGAAAATTATATGGAGAATCGAAAATGAAAAACAAAAAAGTACTTTGGCTGTTTAGTGGATTATTTGTGTTATCCGTTACTGCTTGCAGCGGGTTGACAATTAACGGAAACGACAATGGTGATTTACATGCCTCGGGGAGGATTACAGCCTTACAAGTTGACATTGCACCTGAAGTTGGGGGCATTGTACAGGAAATTAAAGTTGAGGAAGGAGAATCTGTCAAAGCGGGAGATGTCCTTTTCCGAATTGATAACACCCTGCTTCAGGCCCAATACGACCAGGCTATCGCAATGGTCGACGTGGCCAAGGCAGCTATCGAATCGGCGAATGCACAGTTGGCAGCAGTTGAGCTTCAACTGGAGATGACTCTTCAAGGAGTTCGTCAACAAAAGCAATTAACAGTTGACTCTGTTTGGCAGGAAAGCCAACCAGATGATTTTAATATGCCTATTTGGTATTTCACTGATAACGAAAACTTGGCTGCGGTAGACCAAGAAGTTCAGGCAGCTGAAGAAGCATTAAGGATTGAATTGAATAATCTAGAAACTGTTTTAGAAGACAACAGAAGTTCAGATTTGATTACGGTAGAAGAGCGGCTGGCCAAGGCTCAAGCGGCTTATCAAATTTCTGAGGTTACATTGGAGCAGGCTAAAAATGCCGACGAGAATGAAGCCTTAGAGGATATTGCTCAGGATCTGTTTGACGAGGCTAGCTCAGAACTTGATGCCACTCAATCCTCATATGAACGAATTTTGACTACAGCAGCGGCCAAAGATGTATTAGAAGCCAGAAGTCGATTTGCTGTAGCTCAGCGACGCTACGAGAATGCGCTAAACAAATTTTCACAATTACAAACCGGCGTTCAATCCTTGCAATTAGAGGCAGCCGAATCCGCTGTGACAATTGCTGAAACAGGCGTTGCCCAAGCTGAAGCAAACCTTCTGCAAGCACAAACAGCCCTGGAAGTGTTTGAGATTCAACTGGATAAATTTGTGGTCAAAGCCCCGGTAGATGGCATCGTGCTTTCCCGTAATCTTGAGGGTGGCGAAATGATCGTACCTGGAAGAGTGACGATAGTTATTGGGCAATTGAAAGAAGTACGTTTGACAGTATACATCCCCGAAGACAAGTACGGGCAAATCCAATTAGGTCAATCCGTGGCAATAACGGTTGATTCCTTTCCCGATGAAGTTTTTCAGGGGCAGGTCATCCGTATAGCTGACGAAGCTGAATTTACCCCACGAAATGTTCAAACAGTAGAAGGCCGGCTTGCCACAGTATATGCGGTAGATATTCTGGTGCCTAATTCCAACCTCAAACTTAAACCTGGTATGCCTGCTGATATTGTGATCAATATTCCATAAACATATCACTGCGGTTTTTCTTAATATCCATTACTCTTCCTTGATTGAGTGTGCATATCAGAGAAGAGTAATGGAAGCAAATTTTCGTTAAAAAATTTGCTTCCATTTATCCTGCTATTACAGGGATAGAAGCAAATACAAATGGGAATTATGAAATCACAACCTGTAAGGTATTAGATGGATATGGATGGCATTCAAACGATGAAAACAAATAATTATCCCTTGATAAGTATCATAACCTGCACTTTTAATAGCGAGAAGTATTTGAAAAAATCCCTGGACAGTATTCAGGGGCAGACCTATAAGAATATCGAACATATTATTAATGATTCTTATTCAACTGACAAAACGCTGGAGATAATTAGTAAATACATCGAGCAAAATAAAAATGATTACAGCATAAAATTCATGAAATCTCAACCAAAGGGTGTAGCAAATGCCTTGAATGTTGCAACAATAGAAGCCACAGGAGACGTTGTTCACTACCTTCATTCAGATGATTACTACTATAAAAACGATTCTCTGGAAAAAGCAGCTTCTTATTTTATGAAAAAAGCAAACCTTATTTGGCTCACTGGTAACTTCTTGGTTGAAATCAAAGGGGTCAAAATTGCCATACCCCTCACTTATCTCTTAAGAATTAATCCCGAAAAAGCTTTATCCGCCATGAATATCATCTCTCATGAAAATACTTTTATGAAACGGGAAGCCATCCAGTTATATGGTGGCTTCAATGAAGAAAAGAATTCTGTTGTCGAATACAGCTTATGGTTAAAGTTAATGAGGGA
>JAUXFJ010000233.1 GCA_030620065.1 Anaerolineaceae bacterium | reverse complement strand
TACGCTCAACCTGCAAGTGCCGGGGGAACATAATATTCGTAACGCCTTGGCAGCCCTGGCAGTTATCCACAAATTAGATCTGCCACTTCAGGAGGCTGTCACTGCACTGTCGGAATTCAAAGGCACTCAACGCAGATTTGATATCCTGGGCCAGGCAGATGGCGTGACCATCATCGATGATTATGGCCATCACCCCACGGAAATCGAGGCTACCTTGCAAGCTGCCCGTCAGCGCTTCCCGCAATCCCGTATTTGGGCAGTCTGGGAACCCCACACCTATTCAAGGACAATGACCTTGGAAAGTGATTTTATCAGCGCATTAAACCACGCTGATAGAGTGATCATCACCAAAATTTATGCGGCCAGAGAAATTGACCCCGGCTATTCACCCAAGCGCATCACAGACGCCCTGCCAGGCAATAAAGGGCAGTATATTGCTGATTTTGAAGACGTACAAACATATCTATTGAAGAACTTAGAAAAAAACGATGTCGTCTTGGTACTGTCAGCAGGTGATGCCCCGCAGATCAGCAAACAGACTTTAGCTAGCTTGAAAATTAGAGAATTAAGCAGCAAATAGATCAGTAAATGGATGTTTAAGCATGTCTGTATCGATTAAAAAACTGCAAGAACAATTTGGACACAAACTGCAGGAAAACGTGAGGATGGCTAATTACACCACCGCTCGCGTGGGCGGCCCTGTGGATGGACTCTTGCCAATTAACACAGGATCTGAGCTCATTCAAGCGGCCCAATCACTTTGGGATATGCAGATACCCTTCCGCGTAATCGGAAGTGGTTCAAACGTCTTGGTTAGTGACAAAGGCTTTGAAGGTGTGATCCTCTTAAATCGGGCACATACGTTGAAGATCCATTCAAACGAAAACCCGCCAAGTGTCTTCGCTGAATCTGGCACAATATTGAATACTGTAGCCCGTCAAACCGCTCTAAGGGGTTTAAGCGGCCTTGAATGGGCAGCGACAATACCCGGAACAGTAGGCGGTGCAGTATATGGCAACGCTGGCGCATATGGCGCTGATATCAACAGTAGTTTAATAATGGCAACAATCTTGCACCCTGAGTCTAGTATACAGAAGTGGTCAGCTGAGCGTTTGGATTATCAATACCGCAGCAGCATACTAAAACGCCAGAAATCACCTGCGGTTATCCTTTCGGCCCTCTTCAAAGTGCAAAGAAGCACGCGTGAAGCCGCTGTGGCGAAGATCAAAGAGTTATCGAAACGCCGCAAGGATTCACAGCCACATGGCGCTTCTTTGGGTTCAACATTTAAGAACCCCCCCGGCGATTATGCTGGCCGGCTTATAGAAGCTGTTGGGTTGAAAGGCCATCGCGTTGGCCATGCACAGATAAGTAAAATGCATGCGAATTTCATTATCAACAATGGTGGAGCCTCTGCGGATGACATCTATCAATTGATTAGATTAGCGCAAACCGAGGTTCAGAAAAAATTTAACAAAGTTTTAGAACCTGAAATCGAATTATTGGGTGAGTTTAATGACGAAGAATAAAATAAAGATTGCCGTTATCTTTGGAGGACGATCGGGTGAACATGGGATTTCCTTAATGTCTGCTCAATCCATTCTCTCTGTGCTTACCCCTGATGTATATGAAGTAACACAAATTGGGATCACTCCCCAGGGTCAATGGGTCACAGGTGAAAATGTGCTTGAGACATTAGAAAGTAGCTCAACAAAGGGTTTAAAACCAGCTGTTTTCTTGCCAGAACCAGGGAATTCTACCTTGTATACACTTAAAGATGGGCAATTAACCCAGGTGACTGACTTGGATGTAATCTTCCCTGTCTTGCACGGTACTTTTGGGGAAGATGGAACAATACAGGGTTTGCTAGAGATGGCAGACATCGCATATGTTGGCGCCGGCGTGCTTGGTTCTTCAGTAGGTATGGATAAGGGACTCTTCAAATACGTCATGCTGGCCAATCATATTCCAGTTTTGGATTTCATCATCCTCAACCGTGGTGAAATACAAGAAAATATGGAGCAGGCTTTAGTAAGAGCAGAATCAGTTGCTGACTATCCCTTATTTGTCAAACCTGCCAATCTGGGATCCTCTGTCGGTATCAGCAAATGCAGAAATCGCAGCGACCTTATCGAAGGACTACTGGAAGCAGCAGCTTTTGACCGCCGGATTATCGTTGAACGCGGTATTGAAGCGCGCGAAATAGAGATCAGCGTCTTGGGAAATGAAAACCCCATCGCCTCTATTCCCGGTGAGGTTATCCCAAAAGACGAATTTTACACATACGCGGAAAAATATATCCATGACACCGCTGAACTTGTCATCCCTGCACCTTTAGCAGAAGAGCGGAGCAAAAAGCTGCAAAGTATAGCCCTCAAAGCCTATAAAGCTATTGATTGCGCAGGCATGGCACGTGTAGATTTCTTCATTGACAAGAAAACAGACGATTTTTATCTTGGAGAATTGAATACCATACCTGGATTCACAAATATCAGTATGTACCCCAAACTTTGGGAAGTATCAGGACTTCCATACAGTGAATTAGTTGATAAATTAATCGAATTTGCCCTCATGCGCAAGTCACAGCGCGATCAAACAGAAAGGGAATTTAAACACTAAGATGGCACCCACAGGGTCAGGGAAAAAGACCAGAGCCGATCAAGTCCGTGCTCGCCGCCAGATGGAAAAAACGCCTAAAAAGCCTTCCACCAGGCAGCACCCCGCGCCAGCGAATAAATCAACCCCTCAACAAAGGGTGACCTCTCGCCGCGTCGGTAAAAGCACGAGCTCCAAAAGCAAATCTACCAATACTTCCAATCGGCGTAAGGTTTACATGCGGCTCAACACACCTGGCGCAGAAGTACGCTTGCCAAGTATCCCGAACCTGACTCTTGGTTGGCGCTTTCTTTCTATTGTTAGCCTGCTCAGTATGGTCGTGGCTGCCAATGCCCTCTGGAATCTATCCTTATTTCAGGTAGAGGGGATTGAGCTTATTG
>JAUXFJ010000007.1 GCA_030620065.1 Anaerolineaceae bacterium | reverse complement strand
TATCACGAAAATCAATACTGGCATGAAAAATCGCTTCAGCTTCATAGGTCGCTGGCAAAATACGGGATATACCAATGCCTGATAATCCACCTAATATCATTCCCAAAGCGACTACCCACCAAAGCCGGACGATATGTTTAAAAGATGCCAGTACTTCCAGATCTTTAATCATTTTTTTATCCAATCAATTTGAATTATGACAACAGGATTATTATATCCTATCGATAATCGCCCATCTCTACGTAGCTTCACAAAGAATATAGATAGATTATAATTCCCTATCGCACACTATTGTATATCCAATTAGACAATGAATTTAAATACATAATCCAACCTGCTGCAACGCTCTTTGTCACTCTTATGGAAAACTCATAATTTGGGTAAAATGCTCCTATGGATAAAAAACCACCAATTCTTGGAATTATCGTGACAATCATCATATTGATCGTAGTTTGTTCAATCTGCTTTTGTCTTGTCTCAGTTACAGGTGGATTAGTAGCACTTTCCGGGTTAATATCTAATAAATCATCATACCTTAACCCATTGAACGATTTCACCAACTCATCAGCTCAAACACTCACAATCGTTACCCATCCAGCATCACAAGGAGCAATTGATACCCTGCATACGCTTGAACAAGTTGAAATCCCCATTAACGATCCCCATGAATTGGCTGGACGGCTTGGTAGTCTATATAACATACCAGAGACATGTATTGATCCTCTTGCACCCTATCAGACAGGTGCAATGAAGGATTTCTGGATAAGCAATGTCGATAGTGACGAGAATTTCAAGATAAGCGCGGTTCTACGTTACATTGGCGACCACATCTACATCTGGATTGAAGAAGGGATTAGCTTTAACCAAGGCGAGTTGACTGCAATCGGAACAAGCTTTGATGACCAGATCTATCCCACTACTCGCGAGTTCTTCGGTACCGAATGGTTGCCAGGCGTAGATGGTGATCCCCATATTTTCTTGCTTTACGCGGGTGGATTAGGCAATTCTTTAGCTGGTTATTATTCTTCAACAGATGAGCTTCACCCCTTGATAAACAGCTATTCTAACGCCCACGAAATGTTCCTAATCAACGCTGACAATGTTGGTCTCAGTGATGATTGTTTTTTTGGAACGATAGCACATGAATTTCAGCATATGATCCACTGGTACACAGATCGCAATGAGGAAGCCTGGGTCAATGAAGGTTTTTCAATGCTTTCTGAACTCCTGAACGGCTATGATCCCGGTGGATTCGATTATGAATACAGCCGCAATACTGACCTCCAGCTAAATGATTGGGTGGATGATAACGACCTGGATGGCCCCCATTATGGTGCGTCTTTCCTCTATATGACGTATATGCTTGATCGCCTTGGTGAGGAGGTTACCAAAGCCATCGTCGCTCACCCTGAAAATGGCATGAAAAGCATTAACATCGTAATGCAAGAACTGGCAGTTAGAGATCCACTGACTGGTATTCAAATTACAAGTGAAAATATCTTCACTGATTGGGCTATAACAAATTATCTGCTTGACCCGAGTGTCAGTGATGGGCGTTATGATTATCATATCTATGACTCAGCCCCCAGAGCAAATATTACAGAAGTAATCAGCAGCTACACCCCGAAAGCATTTGTCCGGGATGTCAATCAGTATGGAGTGGATTACATAAAATTCGATCTCAATGGCAACTATACATTACAGTTTCAAGGTTCTAATGAAGTGAAGATTATGCCAGTTGATGCGTTCTCGGGTGAATATATGTACTTTTCCAATAAAGGTGACGATTCAGATATGCGTTTGACGCGCGAATTCGATTTCACCAAGGTAAGTACACCAATTACGATGTCATATTACACCTGGTTTGATCTTGAAGAAGATTACGATTATCTTTATGTCAGCGCTTCTACGGATGGTGAAACCTGGCAAATTCTTAAGACACCCTCCTGCTCCTATACAGACCCATCAGATAATAACTTCGGTTGTGGATATACGGGTCAATCTAATGCCTGGATTCACGAATCAATTGACCTCTCGCAATATGCTGGTGCAAAAGTACAGATTCGTTTTGAATATATTACTGATGCCGTGCTTAACGGCAATGGGTTTTTATTAGATGACCTTCGCATCGATGCAATTGAGTATTTTGCGGATTTTGAAGATAACGATGGAGGATGGTTCTCCGAAGGATGGGCACGCATACAAAACCACCTGCCTCAAACCTTTAGTGTCAGTCTGATTATCAACGGTAAAACAACCAGCGTACAGCATGTCACTCTATCGGAAAACAAATCGGCTGATATCATTCTTAATTTGACTGGAGACGCAAAAGAAGCTATCCTAATTGTAAGTGGAACAACGCATTTCACAAATCAGAAAGCAATTTATCAATATAGGCTAGTCAGGAATTAATATGAATAACAATAATTCAAACAAATTGCTGGTTTTATTAATCATCATTGCCCTACTCTCTTGTTTATGTTTTTTTACTATCAGCGGTACCACAGGCTGGATTATCTTTAAACCATTCAGATCAGCATCAGAGCAGACCACGCCTCTTGCCGAGGCGAATACACCATCCTACTCAGCTGAAACTCAAAATGTCTATGGTGATTCTAGCCCCACACCGGCCAGCCCACTCATCAGTACTCCCGCTAAGCCTAACCAGACTGCAACCATAACGTCAGCTTCTTCTTCCGAAGGCGCTCTAGAATCTCTTAACAACCTGCAGCAAGAAATTGTGCCGATAAATGACCCCATTGACCTCGCTGAACGCTTGGGCGGCAAGTCAAATATCCCTCACACCTTACCAGACGAGAATCTGCCTTATCAACTTGGCGATGAAAAATCCTTCTGGGTGGTAAATACAGACACAAACGTAAATTTCCAGATCACAGCTGTGCTGAGATATATTGGAGAACATCTATATTTCTGGATCGAGAAAGACGTCCCATATAACAAGGCGGATTTAGAATCCCTTGCCAGCACTTTTGACGAAAAAATTTATCCAACAAACCAGGAGTTCTTCGGCACAGAGTGGTCACCGGGTATCGACAATGACCCGCATATCTATGCCCTCTATGCAGGCGGACTGGGAAATTCCATCGCAGGGTATTATTCCTCAGCAGACCAGATACATCCTGAAGCACATCCGTATTCTAATGCCCATGAAATGTTTTTAATGAATTCGGACAATGTTGATTTAGGAAGAGAATATATCTATGGCACCATGGCGCATGAATTTCAACATATGATCCATTGGTACAATGATCGTAATGAAGAAACCTGGGTTAATGAAGGTTTTTCAATGCTGTCGGAACTGCTTAACGGCTATGATACAGGTGGTTTTGATTATCTTTACAGCATGAACCCTGATCTGCAACTAACAGATTGGGGAACCGAACCAGGAAGCAATGGCCCACATTATGGCGCTTCCTTCCTGTTTATGACTTACTTCCTGGATCGTTTTGGTGAAACCGCCACAAAAGCACTCGTTGCACACCCTGATAATGGAATAGCAAGTATAGATGCAGTAATGCTGGCCCTTGAAATAATAAACCCGGATACAACAATGCCCTACACAGGTAATCAAGTTTTCGCTGATTGGGCTGTGGCAAATTATATTCTCAATCCTTCAGTTGAAAATGGGCGCTATACCTACACAAGCTATACCCCCTTTCTAATAAATCCGACTGAGACAATCAGTTCATGCCCGGTCACCAAAGTTAAAGACGTTTACCAATTCGGCGTGGACTATATTAAGATCGACTGCCCCGGAGACCACATACTGAATTTTGCAGGCGTGCAAGAGGTGAAAATATTACCTATTGACGCGTATTCCGGCGAGTATGTTTTCTGGTCAAACATGGGTGATGAGTCAAACATGAGCCTAACCCAGGAATTTGACTTCACTAATACTTCCGCACCAATCGAGCTATCCTATAAGACCTGGTACGAACTGGAAGAAGATTATGACTATATATTCCTTTCTGCCTCAGTGGATGGCAAGAAATGGCAAATCATAGAAACAAGCTCCTGTATAACAGATAATCCTTCAGGCAATAGTTATGGCTGTGGATATAATGGACAATCCGGTAAATGGCTTGATGAAAACATCAATCTCAGTCAATTTGCTGGACAGAAAGTCACACTGCGCTTTGATTATGTGACAGACGCTGCTGTAAACGGTGTCGGGTTATACATTGATGACATCCGCATCGATGCTATAGACTACTTCACTGACTTTGAAACAGACGAAGGCGGCTGGATAGGTGAAGGCTTTGTGCGCGTGCAAAACTACCTACCTCAAACTTATATGATCACTCTGATTGAGATTGGTGTCCAAACAACAGTTACTCATATCGAATTGTCATCAGAGAATAGCTCCAACATCGAGATCTCAATTGGTGGTGAGATTGACGAAGTCATATTGGTTATTTCCGGCGTAACGCCATTCACCCGCCAAAGGGCAATCTACCAGTACGAGATTAAATAACAAAAACTGCAAAACAAACACCAAATATGGATCCTCTTAATACGAGTTGGTTTTACCAGCTCGTATCATTATGTAACACTCCACCTAGAACACAAATTACCAATTTATTTGCTATAATCATGCTTCTGAGACTTTTTAAAAGGGAGAATGTATGAAGTCAAAATCTTGGCAGCCTGTTTCAGGACAGCTTATGACACAGTGGGCGCAAAACATTGATCCCGCTCAACCCTTTCCGGAATATCCTCGTCCTCAAATGCAAAGGACACACTGGCAGAATCTAAATGGGCTCTGGGAATATGCAATCACAGCAAAACATGCCCCTCAACCCGGTGAATATCCGGGTACGATCTTAGTCCCATTTGCAATCGAATCAGCATTATCAGGCGTCAAGCGTCCATTAAAACCCGAAGAACGCTTATGGTACTACCGTACATTTTCTATGGATAGGGATTGGAAAAACCAACGCGTCCTATTGCATTTTGGAGCAGTCGACTGGGAGTCAACCATCTACCTCAATGACGTCAAAATAGGTTCACATCGCGGAGGCTACTGTCCTTTTTCGTTTGATATTACCGAAACTCTGCAAGCAGGTAGAAATGAATTAGTTGTATCTGTCTGGGACCCCAGTGATCATGGTAAACAAGAACATGGGAAACAAGTTCTCAAACCCTCATTCATCTGGTATACCGCTGTATCTGGAATTTGGCAAACCGTTTGGCTAGAAGTAGTCCCACCCGATCATATTACCTCACTTAAAATGACCCCCGATATTGACAAGGAAGCGCTTAATTTACTTGTATTTACTTCTAACCAGTCCGCTGATCTGAGAATCCAAGCAATCGTCAAAAATGGCAATAAAACCGCTGCACAGATTGAAGGTGCAATAGATTCAACAATAGAAATTCACGTCCCTTCCGCAAAATTATGGTCACCCGATTCACCGCATCTATATGACTTGGAGGTGAAACTTCTCAAGGCTGGCAAAGTTGTAGACCAGGTCGCAAGCTATTTCGGAATGCGCAAGTTCAGCCTCGGTACAGATTCCAACTGTGTCACGCGCCTTTGTCTAAATAACCAACCCCTTTTCCAGTATGGTCTCCTTGACCAAGGTTACTGGCCTGACGGCTTATACACACCGCCCAGTGATGAAGCAATGCGTTATGATATAGAATTTTGTAAACAAGCAGGCTTCAACATGATCCGCAAACACATTAAAGTTGAGCCAGCTCGATATTACTACTACTGCGACAAGATTGGCATCATCCTTTGGCAGGATATGATCAACGGTGGTACAACGCCCAAGCTTATTTGGTTCCTTTTAGCAAAAAGCCGAACTAAGTTTAAGGATACAAAAAAGTATTACCTATCAGGGCGTCATTCTAAAGACAATCGAAAGCAGTATCTTCAAGAATTAAAAGAAATGATTGATATGCTTTACAATGTTGTATCCATCGGCCTCTGGGTTCCGTTCAACGAGGGATGGGGACAGTTCGACGCTGAACAAATTGCCGATTGGGTAAAGGCGTATGATCCCACACGCCTTGTTGACCACGCAAGTGGTTGGTTTGACCAGGGAGCTGGAGATTGTAAAAGTCTACATTCCTACTTCAAACGTTTAACCCCCACTGCTTTTGAAAAGAAACGCGCCACCGTCCTGTCAGAATTCGGCGGTTACAGCCTAAGCATTCCCGGACATAACTGGAAAAAGAATAAGCAATTTGGATATAAAAAATTTAAAAATCAAGAAGCCCTCACTCATGCTTATCAATCACTACTTGAATCTGAGCTCCTGCCATTGGTTAAAAAAGGTCTGTCAGCTGCGGTTTATACACAAACTACAGATATCGAGGTGGAAGTTAATGGATTTCTCTCTTATGATCGAAAGGTCATTAAGATCGATCCGCAATCCGTTGTCGAACTCCATAAGCGATTATACGAAGAAAGTCCGCGTTAGATACTATTTACCCCGCATGGCTAAATTAATAACGGAGCAGATTTTCCTGCTCCGTTTTAATATTCACACACTAATGATTAAAAATAACCTACTGCATCAGTAAGATTATCGTAAACCTTAAAATAAGGGCTAATGCCAACCAGGTCCATCGATTCGCGAATGCGTTCTTCGAGATTAACCAAGACCAATTCACCACGATTGAGCTTGCCTACCTTCTTTTGAGTGCGAATCAAAGCCCACCAACCGGCACTAGACACAAATTCAATATCAACCATGTTAAATATGATATTAAATTGGTCCTTCTCAATCAGCTTATTCAAAGCCCCTTCAACATCCGGGGCAGTATGACTATCGATGCGCCCATTACCCTTAAGAATAGTACAGTGTTTATATTCAGTTACTTCAAAGTCCATATCGCACCCTCCATTCAGATAATCCTTGATCAAAAATAAATATTAATATCAACAAATTATAACATTGAAAAAAATATTTAATATCATATAGAAGCTCAAAGAAGGTGCTGAAAAAACTCTAAAGATTATTTATTTCGCCATACAATCATATAAAAGCAGCATAGACAGTACTTATTAATGCCAAAATGTAATAAAACCTTTTTGGGTCTGACCAGCCGAATTATTTTCAACACCCTCAACTCAAACGTCTTGCGATAAATCCTGTTTCTTCATAAATGTTCAATTATAATAAGCGACTATGAAATACTATATATGGACAAAAGGCTGTCAAATGAATGTGGCAGATTCCCGATATCTGGCTTCTTCTCTGGAACAGTTCGGTTATCAGCGCACTCAGCAGATTGAAAACGCCGATTTAATCGTTTTAAATACATGCGTTGTCCGTCAAAGCGCAGAAATTAAAGCGATTGGGCGCTTAAGCTCACTGCGCCCACTAAAAGAGAAAAATCCAAACCTGATCATAAATTTAATGGGTTGCTTGATCGGCGTTCATGGCAATGAACAGATAGAGAAAAAATTCCCTTGGGTTGATGTTTTCTCCCCACCCTCTGATCCAAACCCGCTTCTGACTTTTCTAACTCGCAATGATCCAAAAACAGAAGCGCAGAACTGGCGCCAACAGATTGACAGGGCATTGGATAATGAACTTATCTTACCCAAGCAGGAACAAGGTAAGCTGATATCTGCAAACATCCCCATCGTATATGGCTGTTCACACGCTTGCACATATTGCATCATTCCATACAAACGCGGAAAGGAACACAGTCGTCCCTATACCGAGATCCTCAATGAAGCAAACGCACTAGCTGCGCAAGGGGTCAGGGAGATCGTGCTATTAGGGCAGATCGTTGACCGCTACGGTTTGGATCTTCCCAGTAAACCCAATTTAGAAGATCTCTTACGTAAACTGCACAAAATTGACGGCTTGTACCGTATCCGCTTCCTTACATCACATCCAAATTGGATGACAGAATCCTTACTCGATACTGTTGCTGCACTTCCTAAAGTAATGCCGCATATCGAAGTGCCTATCCAAGCTGGAGATGATCAGATCCTCCAAGCAATGCGTCGAGGGTATACATCGGATGACTATCGACAGCTCATACAACAGATCAGATCACGCATACCTGATGCTTCAATCGCCACAGATGTGATTGTTGGTTTTCCGGGTGAGAGCAATGCTCAGTTTATGAATACCTACAAGCTCCTGAAAGACCTAAAAATGGATGTCGCCCATTTGGCAAGATATTCCCCAAGACCCGGAACTTATTCAGCACGTTTTCTCGAGGATGATGTAACTTCCGAAGAAAAGCTGCGCCGTTTTCGTGCCTTGGAGAACCTCCAAGAGCAAATTTCCGGGCAAATCAACACCACATATCTCGATCGTCAAGTATCCGTGCTGTTTGAAGGGAAACCGAAAGCACGCTGGCGCGGACGCACACCCACAAATAAGCTCGTATTTGTAGAAACAGATGAAGACCTGTTAGGTCAAGAAAGAGATATCAGGATCACCTGGGCAGGACCCTGGTCAATGCGAGGGGAATTAATAAGCACTTAACTAAATATTTCCCCCATTCCACCAGTTTAATCAATAACAGAGACATATCTGTGTGCATGTGCAGCTGATCACAACAAATCCCCCCACATCGTCTTTGAATATCTACTTTGTATTACATATCAGGCTGCTGCAGTAACTTTTTTTCAAACAAACATAAAGATTCTATCGGGCAGCGCCAACAATACCATTTACGAGCTTGACAAGTTTCTCTACCCAAACGGATTAAATTCAGATGCAAAGCATAATAAGCATCTTCGGAGATAATCTCCTCAAGGTATTCATGAGTTTTCTCAACATTGATACCCAGAGGTCGCACACCAATGCGGCCGGTAACACGATAAATATGCGTGTCCACAGGAAAAGCAGGAATTTCCAGTGAAAACAGAAGCACAATAGCAGCTGTTTTAGGTCCTACTCCCTTGAGATTCTTCAACCAACTTCGCGCTTGCTCAATCGGTATATCACGCAAAAAGTCCAAGGTTATTTCTCCTTGTTGTTGGCTGATGACACGCAGAGCATTTTGTATACGCGGGGCTTTCTGATTTGCCAGCCCGGATGGACGGATCACTGCGACAAGCTCGGACGTAGGTGCATCCCGCACAGCTTCCCATGAAGGATAATGCTGTTTGAGTGCCCCGAAGGCCCTGTCCCTGTTTTTATCATTCGTGTTTTGAGAAAGGAAAGTCGATACAAGTTCGTCAATTGGAGGTAACTGGCCACGCCATTGCGGTTCACCATATATATTATGGAGTTTTTGATGTACCGCAAGGATGCGCTGACGATGCTCTATTCTGAGATCCTTCTCCGAAGTCATATAGTTTTCACCAATTAAGTTTCGGCAGATCGAAGAGCGTCTTCATCTCACCAACAACTATCTCCCGCCAATTTTTTAATGCCTTAGTTCCAAAAGATGCCAGCTTTTCAAACTCCCCTTCACCAAATATGCCCACGGCATTCAAAATGGACACACTAACACAGTTAATTGCTCGCCGTGTGAGGTCGCCATCCGATATCTTGATGGCTATGCCCAAAGCTGGTGAGTCTTTTCCAAATGCATTTGGTAAAACACCTATACATTGGTATCCCTCAGCTCCAGCCTTGGCAATCACTTTCCCCTGCATGAGATTCATCAAAACAGTATCGAAACGACCAGGGCCAGCAACCATATCAGGAAACAAAGACATCGCATGTGTGATGCACTTGCAAGCTGCAGCACGTCTACCGTCTAAGCCCTCAGGATTACACAAGCGCGCGATCCCCGTAGCAAAACTCCTTAGTGGGATAGCAAAAACTGGCGCGCTGCAACCGTCCACGCCAACAGGTGTATGCTCGGCTTCAATCCCGCACATATCTGCGATCGTTTTAAGTATTGTTTGCTGAATTGGATGGTCCATGCTCAAGTAATTTTCTAAGGGCAGCCCGCGCATCTTTGCATGTGCGAGCATACCAGTATGTTTCCCTGAACAATTATGACGGTAGGAATTAGGTTCTTCCCCTCGCATGCGCATTTCCTCAGCCGTTTTCTTATCTGAAGGCCAATGGATGCCACACATAAGATCCTTAAGTCCTATGCCGATCTTTTGATGCATGGCTTTCAATACTTCCACATGCGTATCCGTTCCAGAATGAGAAGCGCAAACAATTGCAACCTCCCTAGGGTTAAGATCGAAATATTGATCACCATTACGTTCAATGAAAGGCAGTGCTTGAAGAGGTTTCATAGAACTGCGCGGATAAGTTAACGTTTCTTGATTGCCCATTGACGCAATGACATTACCTAGTTGATCTACAACAATAAATGCGCCATAATGGATTGACTCAACAAGCTCGCCACGCGTGAACGCTATTAATGGAACACAATCGGTGCTATGCATTAATTATTCTTTCTCCGGGATCACTTATCTTTTTCGGGTCGTAATTGCTTATCATAATACATACTAAGCCCCCAGCGCAGACGATTTAGATAGGTTTCTTTACAAGCCTTTTTGCTATCATAACGTCTCAGCATTCTTGCCGCCAGGTTAGAAATTTCTCCTGCGTCCACATTTTTATCAATTAAACGGATGAGCGATCTTTGAATTGATTTTATTAATTTAACCATCTCGCGGATATCATCTTTCGTGACTAGTCCATCCCGGCCACTAACAATAAGATAATCTCGATATTCAGATGATAAAAGAAGTTTAAGATCAACCAGCCAAGCATCCAGATCTGCATAAGCCAAGAAAGGCGGCTGATTAACAAGTATCGAATCCCCAACGAAAACGACTTTAGCATGTGGAACTTTTACCCACACACCGGCGACATTTGCACCAGAATGATGTTCAAAAAGGACTCGGTGCTCGTCCATATTAAGAAACAATCTGTTCGCGAATGTGATCTCGGGGGAAACCCAACGAATACTGCTCAAGCCTTCATATACTTCCCACATTGCCCCAGCGTCCATATCCTGTGCACGCAAGGAGCTAGGGCGATTCTTTAGCATCAAAACTGCCTTTTCCTGGGCGATAACCACGCTACTCATACCCTTTACACCTAAAGTCCGGTCAATATGTGTATCTAAATTGATCAGTACGCGGTTGCTCCCCCCACCAATATTTTGCAAGGCTTCTCGCCATGCATGCTGATCTTCCAATCGGAAAGGAGCATCTATTAGTATTAGCCCACGCGATGTACGAATAACACCAACGACCACGCCCGAGAAATTCGACTCTATAAATATATCTTTAGTGATTTCCTTCATATACTACTCCACAGTAATCTCTCTAATTGTTCGCCTCGGTTAAACTACTAAATTATTATACGATTAAAAACAACCATTAATTAGCAATACTAATATGAATAATATTGACTTTAACATAATCAATTATCCGAATTGCATACCGGCACTTGTCCTAAGTTTTTATGTGCGTTTAGAGGCAAATTGAAATATGGTGAAGGATCGAGTGTATTATTAATATCTAATTCGTTTAGAAAGTGTCCTTCACCGTCAGCTTTGACGATAGAAAAATGTAAATGCACGCCGACTGGTTTTTCAAGCTCCCCTGAATAATTCCCCTGATACCCCAGCAAGGTACCTGCTTGCACGAAAATCTCATATGACCCTGGTGGAAAATCTGAGATGATGAATGATCTGCCACCAGCATCCGCCATGTGCGTATAATAGGTCCAAATTACACTCTGCGTATGAAGAGGATCCTCCGGTATCCTGATGATCACAGTTGATTTCCAATCTGCAAGTCTTGTTAGATAACCATCATATACGGCAAAAACAGGTGTCTCGCCAGGATTCGTTCCACCAAAAATATCGATCCCCTGATGACGGTGGCCCAGTTTAAACGAATCATCCCACAAGTAACCGATCAAACCATCCGTTGGGAGAATAAATGGGGCATCAGAGCATTTCTCACCAGCTGAGACCGCCCATTCAGGATGAGCTTCGGGTTTACGTAACCAGCTTAATAACATTCCTGTACGGCTAGATGGAGAGAAATAACGCCTGGAAATAAAAAACGCAACAACTGCAAGGACCACAACAATCAATAAGATAATCCAAAACGATTTTCGCATACGAGGTCAGTTCCTAATCAATATAAGATGTACAGCTTAACCCTCTGACGGTTTTTATAAAGCTAACCTTCTTCTAATATATCCTATCCTATTTCTAACAATAATTCTACTGCTCATTCGCACTTCTCTAATAAAACTACTTCGTGATCCAGACATGAAAAGGATATATATTACTTAGTAATTAATTTTTAGAGGTATTTCAAAGCAATATTTCCAAGTTCGTCTATGATAGCAAACAGAACACACCAACACATAACAGTATATATATATGTTTGCTATCATGCTATAATATAAATAGATGCTCCAAATAGAGCAAGGCGAAACAACCATGTTGTTGCTCTTTGCCTTTTACTAAAAGGCAAGGATATTGCAGATAGCGGGTCTTCCCTTGATTATCTATGCATTAGAATCACGCGCCGCGCGTCATTATCGGAATTTGGCACGAGAGTTGCAAGGCTATATTGCAAATATCAAGATATCCTATCCTGAGGAGACTTGATTCGTATTTAGATATGGAGTTAAAAATGAAAAAATCATGTCTTACGATCATCTTGTGTACTTTAGCATTGGTGCTCTCCGTCGCCGTATATCCTAAAGCCGTACAGTCAGCGACTATCCCTACCTTCAGTATCGTAGCCGTCGAAGAAGACAAAAACGTAACCATCTATACAAAGAACTTCCCAGCCAATAAGGATTTTAAAGTCCTGATGGGTGAATTTGGAACTAAAGGGCTTGGCGGCATTGAGGTCATATCTATAAATACTGGCTCGGGCGGTTCATTTTATGGAACCTTCATAATTCCAACCGCCTTACAAGGACGGAATCTGATCGCTATCCGCCTACAGGGTACAGATAGCACTTATTACGCCTATAACTGGTTTTATAATGGACCGTGGGAAAGTAATGGGGGCAGTGCCGGTTATATTGGTATCCCAACTTTCTCCATTTCTTCTGTGGTTACGGACAGTACGGTCTCAATCTTAACTAACAACTTCCCAGCCAATATAGATTTTAAAGTCACGATGGGTAAAATGGGAACCAAAGGTGTTAATGGAATAACCATAACTACCTTTAACTCCGCAGCAGGTGGAAACTTTAATGCCACGTACGACATTCCCTCATCCTTGCATGGGGATTATCAGATCGCTATCCGTCTTGAAGCCACTGGAGGAGATTTCTACGCCTATAACTGGTTCTATAATGATACAAGTAGTATCCCCACCTACACACCTGGTTACACCGGCATTCCCACATTTTCAATCAGCGCTGTGACCAAAAACAATACTGTCACAATAAAAACGAATAACTTCCCCGTCAATATGGACTTCAAAGTTTCAATGGGTAAAATGGGTACAAAAGGTATTGACGGTGCTTATGTGACCACAACAAATTCTGGACCAGGCGGAATTTTTTCAAAAACCTATTCAATACCCGTCGGCTTATACGGAGAAAATCTGATTGCAATCCGCCTTGAAGCCATATCGGGTGGATATTACGCATTCAACTGGTTCTATAACAATACCTTTCCATAAACCTATTCGCATAACAAGAACAGCACACTGGAAGTCCAAGTATGCCAGTGTGCTGTTGAATTTAATGCAGAATATTTATTAACAAAAAGTAAAAACTGCTCAAATTTACTTCTCAATATTGAAAATCACAGGCGATTTGTGGTATTATCACCAACGAGAAAAATAATGAACGATAAAATCACAATCATTGAAGGACCTACACCTGTCTTTGAACCTCTGGCTGAAGATCCCTTAACCGGCTTGCATAGTTGGACAGCCGGGCTTTTTGAAAGCCCGTTCCTCTACGATGCCGCCCGGACAACACTGCGAACCTTTAATGGTCAGGCACTCGTTGAACGCTGTCATCTAGCCTGGCAGAATAAATCAATCATGTATCTTGAATACCGCGATCGCATTGGCTTGACCAAGCAGACTCCCATCATGGCTGCGCAAGCCTTAACTTCTGAAGAGGGTGATATCCTCGTTTTGTGGGTGCGAAAGGACCCGCTTGACGAAGAACCTGATTTTGATCTCGATAATGGCAGAGATAAAGGATTGCTAAATTAATCCCCCTTAACAATAATAATCAGAAAAGCGCCTGGGTTTGAAACCGGGCGCTTTTTATATGCTCCAGGAGGGACTCGAACCCCCAACCTAGGCGTTAGGAGTGCCTTGCTCTATCCAATTAAGCTACTGGAGCAAGTGTTTAGGGGATTATAACATATCAAGGTAAGACCATCCATGGATTTATAAAACCACCTAGGTAACGAATCTCAAAATGGAGGTGCGGACCGGTTGATGTACCGCCTGTCATACCAGCCAACCCAATGGTTTGACCTTGATAGACACTGCTCCCGCAGTTGATCATAATAGAACTGAGATGGGCATAAAGCGTTTGATAGCCATTGCCATGATCGATCATGACCATATTGCCATAACCGCCGCTTATCCAACCCGAATAAACAACCAAGCCACTATCGGACGCATAAATTGGCGCGCCACTACCTGCTGCTATATCAATTGCGAGATGACCAGACCAATAATCGTTCCCAGAAAGATAGTGGTTATCTGCCGGCCAGGCAAAGTAACCTGTCCCAAAAGCTCCTCCTCCGCTCGTATCACAAGAACCAGGCCCAAGAACCGTCGCTACCACACCAGCCCTGCCGCGAGGAATGGTTGGAACAACCCACTGTTGAAACTCTCGTTCTCCACCAGGGATCATGACATAAGTGCCAGGGTCAATGGTCGGGTTTGTTAAATCCAGTCTATTGCCAAACCAATTGACAATATCATCAACACGCGCCTTATATTCACTAGCAACAGTTTCCAAATTATCATTTTCTTCCCACAAATACCAAATCCCATTCGTTGGAGGAATACGCAAGGTTTGCCCAATCTCTAAAAAGTGGGGATTATCGTGCAACACATCATAGTTTGACCAAAGTAAAGTCTCGGGTGAAATGTTATATTTCTTCGCAATACTGAAAATAGCATCCCCTTGCTCTACCGTGTATTCAATCACGTCAATCCGCAGCTGCGTAGGTGCTTCTGTATGCGTTTCTGATTTTCGCAGCAGAACGCTCTTTGCACTAGACACGTTAAAATCCGGCATACTCTCAAGCGCTTCCCGAGGAACACTCACTATCTCTGAAACCGAAGTTCCAGCTTCACTGCCCATAGCTAATTCGGCCATTGACTGAGCAACTTTTGGCTGCCAGATCAGGATCGACACCAATAAAATTGTCAATATTACAGTCCCGCCCCAAGAAATCCATGTAAAGAGTTTGTTTTTCTTCTTTACGGATTGATTCTGAGTATTTTGTTCAGACAAAATTTTCACCTCGACAAAACAGTAGAGTTGTATTATGCACCATCAGATAATGCTTCAAGAAATTCAATGTTAGTTTTGGTTCTTGCTAACCTTTGAATAATAGCCTCAGTAGCTACTGAAGTATCCATGCCCGCTCCTTGCGGTGGTTTTCCAATCATTTGCAAATACATACGCCGCAGCAACCAGACACGTTGAAGGATATCAGGACCTAACAACAATTCTTCGCGCCGAGTTGAGGATCGTTCAATATCAATCGCTGGGAAAACACGCCTCTCTTGTAAGCGTCTCGATAAGTGCAGTTCCATATTCCCTGTACCCTTAAACTCTTCGTATACAACATCATCCAAACGTGAACCTGTATCAACCAAAGAAGTAGCAATGATCGTCAGGCTACCTCCATCTTCCAAGTTTCGAGCAGCTCCAAAGAAACGTTTTGGGGGATACAAAGCAGATGGATCCATACCACCAGAAAGTGTCCGGCCTGATGGATTTACCACCAAGTTATATGCGCGTGCAAGCCTTGTCAAAGAGTCCATCAATATGACCACATCAAGCCCAGTTTCAACAAGACGTTTTGCTCGATTCAATGCAATTTCTGCCATC
>JAUXFJ010000214.1 GCA_030620065.1 Anaerolineaceae bacterium | reverse complement strand
CGGCTGAACAGAACGCGTTTTGGGAAATGAAAAAGATTCTCTATAAATACAATACCTATGCAGACGTCTACGAACCTGCAAGCCTGATCGCATTTGCAAATCAAGCCGGTTTAGATACGGATGCTTTCTCTACCTGCCTTGCCAGCGATGTCCATTTGCACGATATTCAGGATGACATCATCTATGGACAGCAAATCGGTATTATGGGAACGCCCTCATTCGTCGTGAACGGCATTCTTGTCTATTCAGACACACTCGTTCAGACAATTGAATCAGAGCTGGTAAAAGCTGGTGTGAATTAACTATCAGATCATTGAAAAAGTAAGCACACCATTCTTTTTGGAAAAGATTTGAGCTTTTTTCATTAATTTGCGCCTATGCTAGCGAGTAGCCAGACGATTAAGGGGGCAATCGCTAATGCAGGCAAAAAACTACCAATGCGAATTTTTCTGATTTCCAACAGGCTGCTTACTGCTATACCTATTAAGATTAAACCCCCAACCGCGGCCATTTCCGTGACCATTGCCTCACTGAAACCTGTGTTGAGTAACCCCGCCAACAGACTCATTGACCCTTGGTAGATCAGTAATATCACTGCTGAAAATAGAACGCCAACACCCAATGTTGAAGCAAAGACAATCGCTGCGAATCCATCCATGATCGCCTTGATAACTAGCATATTGTAGTTACCAGTCAAACCTTCCTGGATAGAACCGAGGATCGCCATGGGTCCAATGCAAAATACTAATGATGCTGTTACAAAGCCTTCCACAAAATGCAAGTTGATATCTGACGAAAACAGGTGTTTTGTGCGTCTCTTGGCAAATTCGCCGACCTTCGTTAAGCTGTCTTCAAACTTCCACCATTCGCCAAGAATGGCACCAAGAATTAAACTCCCCAGAGGAATTAAAGGATTATTGGTATCCAAAAAGCTCATTACCCCATAAGCAATGGTAAATAATGCCAAACCCGCAACCACTGTTTCCCGGATTTTGTTTGGTAGGCGGTTACCTATGAGAGTACCAAGTGCCCCTCCAATAAGTACCGTAACTACATTTATAAGAGTCCCCAGCATCATTTAGCAGTATTTAACTTTGTTCATTCGCAAGTGCGATCTTGCCCTTATTGCTTGATTGAGTTTCAGCAAGCTCAAGCAAGAAACACAAGGACGATAGTCGATTTAAATATTTGAGGATAGAAGGATTCAACTGGTCTCCTTGCTCTGCTAATACAACGACGCGCCGTTCTGCCCGACGAATAATCGTCCTGGCTAATGCAAACGCGCCCCCAGCAGGGGTATCGCCGGAAAGCACAAAGCCATCCGGCAAAAGCAGCTCTTCTTCAAAGCTTGCAATTTTCCCTTCCAGCCAGTCGATTTGCATCTGTCTAATAGACTGGGCATGATCAGGTTTTTTATCAATTGCTGCCAGTTGAGCCATTAACAGGTAAAGATCCTTCTGGAGTTGGATCAAGATCATTTCCAGATGACTCTGATTGGTCAAGGCACGCGCAAAACCAAGCGCTGCTGATGCTTCATCAACCGCCCCAATAGCCTCTATACGAACATCAGCCTTTGTAAGTCCTTCGCGCCCAATAATCCCCGTCTTGCCTTCGTCGCCCTTCCCTGTGTAGCTGGGATTCATCTTATTAAACCTTCTACTCATCATCAGATAAGTAAGGCGTCGTTTCAGGCACATTCACATCTTGATCGCTTCTTTCAGCAAGAATATACCAGGAATTAACTGTCATGAATCGGTCACTATTCTCATAGAGGGGACCAATCCTCACGCCTTTGATTTGGACATTGATAGCATAATTGTATATCGGATACAAAAGTGGTAGTGAAGGCAATTCGTTTTGAAAGACAACCTGGAAGTTACGGTAAAGACGTTCTCTGTCCGCGAAATTGATGCTGATGCGTGCCTGCTCCAGGAATTCGCTTGCCGCTCGATTATCCCATTGGGCATAATTCTGTCCAGTTTGTGCCTGGGCCTGCCCCCAAAAAGGATAAGGATCCGGGTCAGGTGAACCAGTCAAATTAATATCCACCAGGGCTGCCTCATAATCACGAGCTTCCAGATCGGCGATGACATCTTCATAAGGTTTTACGTTAATTTGGACACTGATCCCGACCCGCGCCCAATCAGCCTGAATTCGAGTTGCCATATTTCGGTGCAGTTCTGTATCCGGGCAGAGTAGATTAAAACTAATATCCAGACCTTCCTTGGTGACTAAACCTGTACCATCCTCATTGCTGATAATGCCCAGCAAAGCTAGCTCTTGTTTTGCGGCTTCAGGTTCATAAAGGATCTGGTCAATTCCATCATAATAAGCCCAATTGCCAGGCATGATCGGTCCATGAGCTAGGATCGCTTGACCCTGATAAAGAGTATTGATGATCCGCTGACGATCTATGCTCATTAATAGTGCTCGTCTAAATCCTGCTTCCTGGAATATACCAACTGCTGGATTCTTCAGGTTTAAGAACACCATTGTTAACAACGGTTTTCGTGCAGCATATAAAGACAAATCCGGTTCTGCCAATACTGAAGTTAAAATTCCGTTTGAGACAGAAGCGATTCCCTCAACCTCTCCATCCTGATAAGCCTGCCAGGCAGCTTCTTCAGTAGGGTAATAACGAAATACTATCTCATCTAGGAATGGTCGTCCATCATAATAAGACTCATTAGCTTGAAGGACAACACCTACAATTTTATTCTCTTCGATTAGCAAGCGTCCAAACTTAAAGGGTCCACTACCAACTGGGGCTAAATTATACGGATCGTCGATCATCCCATCCAGACTCAAACTACCCAACAAATGCTCCGGTAAAATACCGAAGGTCAGATAATCAAGGAATGGTGAAAAAGCTTCTGGAAGAGTAAATTGTATCAACTGCTCAGAAAGAACATTGACTTGTATCTCGCCCCAAAATTGGCGCAAGTCCTCCGGAATCAATGTATCACCGCTTTTTAATAACTCAACAGTGAACAGAACATCTTCTGTTGTGATTGGCGCGCCATCATGCCAGAATATCTCCTCACGTAAACTGAAGTTGAACAGCGTCCCGTCTTGAGAGATCCCCCACGATTCTGCAAGATCTGGCTGGGGTAATCCTTGTGAATCAAATTTCACCAGACCGCTGAAGATCAAACTATCAACATCGCGATCAGGTGGATTATAAATATCCAGAAATGGGTTAAGTCTTAGGAATTGGCCTAATATTGCTTCTGTGTAGATTCCTCCACTGACAGGCATTGGTATACTTTCCTCCTGTAAACCCGGGCTGCCTTGCTGTACAAGAAGCAGGATCCCAACTATCAATCCGGTTACAAGAATGATGATCAATTGCCAACGAAATTTTTTCATAAGATTAATCAAAAAGGACAACCCTCGAGGTGGCGAGTCGTCCTTTAACCTCCGTTACTGATATAAGCCGCCCTCTCCTTTATATGTAAAGAGATAAACTTATCCAGCAATGATTACCGTAAAGATTGTAAGCGCAAT
>JAUXFJ010000213.1 GCA_030620065.1 Anaerolineaceae bacterium | reverse complement strand
TGGACTCATCAGAGTCGGCATGATGCCCGGGTGGACGAACAATTGCAAAACCGCGAGTCGCTTCACCCATTTTTGTTGTGCAGTTTTGGATTCTTCTGCTGAGCGTTAAAACACCACCGACTGCCGCAAATGCCGCGTCAAAAGAATCTCCGGTCACAAAAGTTGGGGCTAGGTCTATCTCATGCAGTCCCATCGAACAAGCAATCCTGAGAGCCAATAACATTTCCGATGAATGAACACGCAGGATATCCTCGTTCATGGCTGGTACACTCTCTATCCACTCAATACCCTCATAGGGTGGCTTCTCTAACCACGCTTTCATCAAATTAAAGCGCTGAGGGTGCTCAGGGTGGTTTGCCATTATATGTAAAGGCGAGTCTACGAATGTACAGATGACAGTTACCAATTTGCGCTTCCTCATTCTAATTTAATTCATCAAGTCTAAATCTTATTAAATGGACAATAATATACTTCCCCAGTTATTTTACCTTATTCTTATTTATTACAAAGATCGTGATCATGGACAGCATGAAGATCGACTCGAAACAAAGGTGGTAATCAATAACTACATGTTCGGATATCAAAAAATAAACACCAATTATCCTTAGGTCTGATTTTTATAAATTCCAAGCCTGGATATGCACAATTGGGATACAATAATATTGTTATAATTACACTTAATATTGATACTTGAATTCAACCCATAAGTGCTCCTTTGACTCTGGTAGGTCTGAAAAGCCTTGTTTTACATCAGCTTACCTTTTTCCTACCGGCTTTGTTGCACTTAGTACTTGATCCAAGATATAATATAAATAAGATTTCATTGAATCGTTCTTGGTATGGAGTTTATTTTGTGAACGAGATTCTAAACCCCTATATCGCAGGAGCCCCTGTTGTTGAGACAAGCATGTTTTTTGGCCGCGAGGATGTCTTTAACTGGATTGAGACAAGCCTAGAAGGCAAGTATGTTGGTCATATCCTCGTTTTGCATGGCCAGCGGCGCGTTGGCAAAACTTCTGTTCTGAAACAGATCCCACATTTCTTACCCAAGAAATATATTCAAGTATTTTTTGATTTTCAAGGTCGCACCAGTACAACACTTGATCGATTTCTATGGTGGATAGCAAGTGAAATCGTACGCACTCTCCAAAAAGAACATAATATTGTTTTACCCAAACCTGATCGCAAGGTTTTTGAGGACACTGAATTTCTGATCAACGAGTTTTTGCCATCTTTACGATCTGTATTAGGTGAGTTCACCCTCCTGTTGACCTTTGATGAATTCGACTCTTTAGACCGAGCCGATATCCAGGAGACTCTTGCCAAACCATTGATCGCTTATCTGCGCAGGTTGATCGAACTCGAAGAATTTCGTTTCATTTTTTCAATTGGCTCTTCCGGGCACAAACTTGAAAATATGCAAGCCTCATATACGGATTTCTTTAAAAGCGCTTTATATCGAAAAATCAGTTTCCTGACTCATGACGATTGTCATCGCCTGATCACCAAACCTGTTGAAAATGTGATCAAGTATGCACCTAAAGCAATTGATCGAATTATCGAAATCACCTCCGGGCATCCTTACTTCACACAATTAGCCTGTCACGAACTCTTCGCACTTTGTCAGAAGACCGGAGCTCGCAAAATCACATCTAGTAATGTAGAAGCGATTTTGGACGATGTGATCGAACGCGGCACAGTCAATTTAAAATTCGTGTGGGACGAAGCTTCTGACCTAGAGAAGTGGGTACTGGCTGGACTGGCACAAGTGGAAAGTGCGAGCAATCAAAAGCTTGGTCAATTTCTATCTTCAAATAGAGTTCGTTTCAGTGATCCCGATCTAAATTCAGCAGTCATTCACCTGCGAGATAAAGACGTACTCACCCAGGACAATCGCTTCGTCATCCATTTGCTGAAATTATGGCTCCTTGCCAACCGCCCCATGGATCGGGTACGCGAGGAACTTGTGCAGGTCAATCCAATCGCCAATCGATACATCGAGATCGGTGACGAGTATCGCGATCAAGGCAAGCTGCAGGAGGCGATAGAGAGTTACCAGCAGGCATTGAATGTCCACCCAAATAATCTGAAAGCCCAGAGCAATATTGCATCAATTCATCTGAATAGAAAATCTTACCGAGATGCTGCAGATTTGTTTGATAAATGCCTGAAGATCGATGAAGATGATGTGGTTGCAAGGTCAGGATTCTGCGAGGCCAAATTATGTCTGGCTGAAGATGCCCAGTCAAGTGGTCAAAATGAACAGGCAATCGACCATATCAAACAGATCCTTGTGATCAACCCAGCCCATGCAAAAGCACAGCAGCGGTTAGTAAAAATCTTTTTAGAAAAATCTGAAGTTCTACTTACATCCGGCAAAGAAGACGAAGCACTTAATGAACTCAATCTGGCACTTGGAATTTTGCCAGATGAAGAGCAATTATCAAGCCGGTACAAGCAAATCGTAAAAGAGAAAAAGGAAAGGGCTACAAGAGCCTGCCTGAAGAAAGTTAACAAAGCCCTAAACCGCCAGCGCTGGGATGAGGCTGCTTCCATTTTAGCGGAAGCTCTCCAGCGAGAGCCTGATAACCAGGTGTTACAGACTCGACTCCTTGAGGTGAAAGATGCTCCCCGCCAATTCCAGCTAAAGGCATACAAGCAGGAGGCAAAACAAGCAATTGCCAAAGCAAACTGGGATAAAGCCATATCAGCCCTTGAAGCAGCCATTCAGCTGGCACCGGAAGACCAAGATCTAAAACAATATCTTGAGACAACTCGAAGTGATCGTGCTCATGCCCAGATCGATTTACTTTCAAAGCAGGCTGATAAAGCAGTAATGGAAGGGAATTGGGAGGCTGCTATAAAATCCCGCCAAGCTGCATTAAAGCACTCACCCAAAGACCCCACCCTGATCCAAGACTTGGATAAAACGCTTACCGCAAGAAAAGAAGCGCAAGGGGAACAATTCCGGAAAGATGTTGAAGCAGCCATTGCAGCCGGTAATTGGGACCTGGCAAGCCAAACTGTGAAAGATGCCATGCAATTTGCGCCTGGGGATGCTTACTGGATTGAACGGGATAAAGAGGTTCAAACTGGTATGCATCAAGCCAAGCTGGATGATCTGCTTAAGCAAGCCAAACAAGCTCGTGCTAGTGGTGAGTGGGCGGTTGCTATTGCTGCACTTGAAAGTTATGCAAAACTTAACCCCCAAGATGCTAAGGTTAAAACAGAGATCGAGAAGATTCAGATCGATAAAAGGAATAGTGAGTTATCTGCATTCAAGTTAAAGGCGGATAATGCCTATAAATCTGAGAATTGGAAAGAAGCTATCCAGGCTTGGGAAGATTACCTGGCGCTCAAACCTGATGATTCAGAAAAGGTTGAAGGAAAGCTTCAAAACATCCGTAAGAAAGCACAAATAGCCAGCGATTATGAAGAAGCCCAGGATGCTTTACGCAAAAAACGCTACGGACAAGCTATCGAACTGCTCCAGGGCATCATCGCGCAGGACCCGACATACAGAACCACTTCGC
>JAUXFJ010000085.1 GCA_030620065.1 Anaerolineaceae bacterium | reverse complement strand
TGCTGCTAATGGGGCGTTACGGCTGCGGAAAGACTCATTTGGCAGCTGCGATTGCCAACCAGGCGGTCAGTTTGGGGGTTCCGACACTATTCCTGACTGTGCCAGACCTTTTAGATTGGCTACGCTTTTCCTACTCAAGTTCAGAAGATGTTAGCTTCGAAGAACGTTTTGATGAGATCCGAAATTCACCGCTGCTGGTCATGGATGATTTTGGAACGCAAAATGCTACATCCTGGGCACAAGAAAAGCTCTTTCAGATAATCAATTATCGATATATCAATCAATTAGCAACAGTTATTACCAGTAACCTTAGATTTGGCGATATTGAAGGGCGCATCCGCTCGCGACTGATGGACCCGGAATTGGTCACACAGGCGAATATCATGGCACCTGATTATCGAAATCCAAAAGATGATACAGGACACCCCGAACTCTCTTCATTAAGTTTGCATGGTCGGCAGACGTTTGGAAATTTCAGTCTGCGCAAAAATGAAGGTTTGTTGAATGAGTATGTCAAATCTCTACAGCGCGCGTTTGAAAGTGCAAAAGCTTTTGCGGAAAAACCTCAAGGCTGGCTTATACTGACCGGTCATTATGGCTGCGGTAAAACTCACCTTGCAGCTGCAATTGGCAATTACCAGGCTGGGTTGGGCTACCCTCCGTTGATGGTGGTAGTGCCTGACCTGTTGGACCACCTGCGCGCCACGTTCAACCCAAACAGCAATATGACTCTGGACCGCCGCTTTGAGGAGATCAGGACTGCGAGAATGCTGATTCTGGATGATCTGGGAACACAATCAGCGACACCCTGGGCGCGTGAGAAGTTATATCAATTATTTAATTACCGTTATAATGCTGAACTCCAAACGGTTATCACTATGGCATTTCTTCCTGAGGAGATTGATCAGCGTTTGTACAGCCGCATGCAGGATGCACGTTTATGCAAGATTATAAAGATAGAGGCGCCCAGTTATAAGGGTGGAATGAAACCCAAGAGTACGAACCGCCGCCGTGCAGGATAACAAAGTGCTGGATTTAGTATTCATATACTTAATGCATGTGTGCCGAATCTGATGAGGTTGTCTTTTTTGGATGCTTAAACAGCTATGGAACTTAAAAAGATATCTGATTGGCAAAGGCATGGTTTTTGCATCAAAGGCTTCATGGTATGATTATTGGGCTTATATTGATATTCTAACCCTCTTGGGAAATAATGTCCTGCCTTGAAGAGTTAACTTGGCAGGAGATTCTATGTTAAAAGGGAAATAATAATATGATTAAAAGAGAAGTACCGAACAGTTTCGATCTTCCCAGGCGTATTAGGCGTTTAGCGGATCTTGCCTATAACTTATGGTGGGTGTGGAACCCTGAGGTACCGCGCTTGTTCAAAGAAATCAACTCGATCCTTTGGGATGATTGCTATCACAATCCGGTGGTCTTTTTGCGGAAGGTCGACAGGGCACGTTTGAACCAGCTAATAAATGACCGCTATTTTTTGGACAAGTACGACCGAACAATACACAAGTTTGACAGCTATATGGCTGAAACTGATACTTGGTATTCGAGGACCTACCCCGATTTGAAAGATGAGCTGGTGGCTTATTTTTCATTTGAATTTGGACTGCACGAGTCTTTAATGGTCTATGCGGGGGGATTGGGAATTCTCTCAGGTGATCACCTCAAGGAAGCCAGTGATCTTGGAATTCCACTGGTGGCTGTGGGATTCCTGTATACCTACGGCTATTTCTCCCAGCATATCACTGAAGATGGCTGGCAGGAAGCAAATAACATCCCGATCAATTTTGATGATCTGCCATTGGTTTCGCTCTTGGATGAAAACAGCGAACCGATCAGGGTTTCGATTGACCTGCCTGGCCGCAAGCTATATGCACGCGTTTATGAGCTGCAAGTGGGGCGAGTTAAGCTGTGTTTGATGCATACGAATTTAGTTGAAAATGATCCCAAAGACCGCCAGTTGACTGACCGCTTATACATCAGCGACCTGGAGTTGCGCATTTCTCAGGAGTTCTTACTGGGTATTGGTGGGGTTCGGGCGCTGCGTGAATTGGGTTATGCCCCGACAGTGTTTCACATGAATGAGGGGCACTCTGCCTTTTTGGCGTTAGAGCGTACCCGTGAATTTATGGCTCAGGGTTTATCGCTTGAAGATGCACAAGAGAAGGTCAGCCAGACGAATATCTTCACAACCCATACGCCTGTATCAGCGGGGAATGACGAATTTCCATTATGGTTGATGGATAAGTATTTTGCACAATTTTGGCCTGAATTAGGCTTATCCCGTGATGATTTCATTGACTTTGCCAAGGTTGAACAGTCTTGGGGCGGGGAAGCCTTCAGCATGCCTGTGTTGGCGATGAAGCTGTCCAATTACCGCAACGGCGTATCAGAATTACATGGTGAAGTCGCCCGAAAAATGTGGTCATTTTTGTGGCCGAAACTTAAAGTGGAAGATGTGCCGATTACACACATAACTAATGGGATTCATACAGGTACATGGTTGGCAAGACGCATGGGTATCCTCTTCTCACGCTATTTGGGATCAGATTGGATAGAGCATATTGATAACCCCGATATGTGGCTGCAAATCGAAAATATCCCCGATGTGGAGCTCTGGCGCGTACGCAGGCACCTTAAACGAAAGCTGGTTGTTTATATGGTTGGACGGGCACGCAAGCAGTGGTTGACAACGCGCGTACACCCTGTTCAAACTGTTGCGAGTGGTGTGCTGCTTGATCCGTATGCACTGACGATAGGCTTTGCACGTCGTTTTGCCACGTATAAACGTGCCAATCTTATACTGCGAGATTATGAGCGTTTGATTCGCATTGTGACCAACGAGCGGATGCCTGTACAGATTATCTTTGCCGGCAAAGCCCATCCCGCTGACGAACCTGGGAAGCTGCTTATTCAGGAAGTATATCGGGCCGTGAAAGATGCACGTTTTGGTGGCCGTTTGGTTTTCTTGGAAAATTATGATATGAATATGGCTAGCTATTTGGTTCAGGGTGTTGATGTTTGGCTGAATACACCGCGCCGACCGCGTGAAGCTTCAGGTACGAGTGGCGAGAAGGCAGCCTTGAATGGTACGCTCAATTTCTCGGTTTTGGATGGCTGGTGGCGTGAGGGTTATAATGGTAAAAACGGCTGGGCAATTGGTGATGACACTGAACGTACCGATCACGACCAGCAGGATGAAGCAGATGCAATCAGCCTCTATGAAACGCTGGAAAATGAGATTGTCCCCTTGTATTACAAACAACGCTCAGCAGATGGACTTCCCGCTGAATGGTTGGCGTGCGTTAAAGAAAGTATTCGTACCTTAGCGCCTCAATTTTCGATGCAACGCATGGTGAAAGAATACATGACCCGGCTTTACCAACCTGCTTTACGAGTAAGCAAGATAGAAGCGCTTGAAGACAGTATTGAAGATGCCACGGGTGAGGAGGTTTAAGTAAAATGGAAATTTTACTATCATCAGCTGCTTGGTTAGGTGCGTTAGGGATCTTTTTACTGCGTGTGTTGAACATGACCTTGGCTACCTTGAGGTTTCTGTTGACCCTCCGTGGAAAAAAGGCTATATCTTGGATCTTGGGCTTTGCTGAATCGGCGTTATTTGTACTTGTGATTGGATCTGTGCTCAATGACCTCAATAATCCTTTGAATATCATCGCTTACGCTGCTGGTTTTGCTACAGGTAATATCGTGGGCATGGCGGTAGAAAGCCGCCTGGCAGTTGGATTTGCACATTTGAATATTATCAGCACCCAGCGCGGGCAGGCCGTGGCGGAAAAGCTCAGAGAAGCCAGCTATGCAGTAACAGAAATTCCGGCTCGTGGCATGAATGGTATGGTGTCTTTGTTAGACTGCAGTTTAAGGCGAAAAGATATCAAAGATGCAGAGAAGCTTATTCTCGATGTTGATCCAAAAGCTTTCATCACAGTTGAAGATATCACGCCTGTGCGGCGCGGTTTCTGGCGATCGTGAAACGTAATATTAAATAACTAGACGCCCTTCGGGGCGTCTAGTTGTTGTGAGATACCAGATACATAATTTACTCGACAAAACCCTTAATTAATGTCAGACCTTTGAAGTATACTTTAAACAAGTTAAATGTTTAGGAGACAGTATGAATCCCAAGGATACAGAGTTCTTTTTGGGACGTGTTTTTGATCTGAAAAAGAAGCAAGTCAAAGCTGATAAACAAGTCTATTATGACCCCTCTGACCTGACCACGCATGCAGTGATCACTGGCATGACAGGTTCAGGTAAGACGGGTTTGGGTATCATATTGTTGGAAGAAGCTGCGCTGCAGGGCATTCCTGCGATCTTAATCGATCCGAAAGGTGACTTGACCAACCATTTGCTGCATTTCCCTGAGTTGTTACCTGCTGATTTTGCACCCTGGATAGACGAGGATGCAGCGCGTAGAGACGGTAATTCCATTGAACAAGCTGCAGAGGGTGCCGCTTCAAGCTGGAAAAATGGTTTAGCAGATTGGGGTATTGACAAGGCACGCTTGGAGGCTTTGTCAGAAAACGTTGATTACGCAATCTATTCACCTGGCTCGGATTCTGGCATATCCGTTAGCATCCTTGCATCACTCAAGTGTCCTGAGATCACTTGGGAAGGCAATAAGGAAGTTCTGCGCGAACGCATTTCGAGCACCGTGACTGCGCTGTTGGGGCTTGTTGGTCTTAAAGATATCGACCCGGTACGTTCACGCGAACATATTTTACTGGCGAATATTTTTGAAAGTGCCTGGAGTCAGGGCGCTGATCTTAATTTAGAAAAGCTGATTTTGCAGGTGCAAAACCCTCCTTTTGAAAAATTGGGTGTTTTTACTTTGACCAAGTTCTATCCTGAAAAAGAGCGCTTTGAATTAGCTATGCTGCTGAATAATTTTCTGGCTGCACCAGCCTTCCAAACCTGGTTGGAAGGGCAAGCTTTGGATATTGCCTCGATACTTTATACACCTGAAGGTAAACCGCGCCACAGCGTTTTTTATCTGGCACATCTTGCTGATGCTGAGCGTATGTTCTTTGTTACCCTGCTTTATTCAGCGATCGAAACCTGGATGCGTACACAGTCCGGCTCTTCTGGATTGAAAGCGCTGGTTTATTTTGATGAGATTGTGGGCTTTCTGCCGCCAGTATCAAACCCGCCCAGCAAGCCGATCATACTGCGCTTGCTCAAACAAGCACGTGCCTTTGGCATCGGTTTGGTCTTGGCGACACAGAACCCGATTGATCTGGATTATAAAGCGCTTTCAAATGCAGGCACTTGGATGATCGGCAAACTTCAGACCGACCAAGATAAACAGCGTCTGTTGGATGGCCTGGAGGGCGTTTCTTCTGGCTTGAACCGTAGCTATTTTGATAAAATGATTTCTGAACTTGGTAAACGTGTCTTCTTGCTGCATAATGTGCATGAAAAAGAACCAGTAGTTTTTTCCACACGTTGGGCGATGAATTACCTGCCTGGACCAATCACGCGCAATAAGTTGGCTGCTTTGAATGCTCTGGTGGGAGCGGATAAGACTCCTCAACAAGCAGCACAAAGAAGCCCTTCTGGTGGAAATGCAGCTAAGGTGGATACAAGTTCAAAAGGCTTTGGCACAGCCATACAGCCTGTTCTTGCTTCATCTGTGGAAGTTTATTATCTGCCAATCAGTCGCGGTCCTTCTGAAGCTCTTGTTAATGCACAGGTTCAACTATCTAAAAAGCCACCCACCCCTCAATATTTTTATAAGCCGGAATTAATTGGTCAAGCGCGTGTCTATTACGCAGATCGCAAATATAAAATTGACCATGAGGAGGTATATACGGCACGCATTGAAAAACTAAAAAAACGCGGGCTCGTGCGCTGGGAGGACTATCTTGTGGAACCCGTTAATTTGGATACGCTGTTAAACCAAGCCTTATCCAACGCGCGTTTCGGTGAACTTAAACCTCCATTGGATGATGAAACCAGCATCAAGGATATGTCAGAGGATTTTGGGGATTGGATTTACCGCACGCGCCATTTAAAACTTCAATTCAATGAGGTTTTAAAATTATATTCAGAGCCTTCTGAAACCACAGCTGCCTTCCGTGAGCGCTGCAGTAAAGCAGCCAGGGAAGCCCTGGATGATGTGAGTGACAAGATTAAGGCGAAACGTGACAAGAAGATGGACAGTCTTGAATTAAAGCTTAAGCGTGAGAAGCTGGAACTGGACAAGGATCAAAAGGAGCTTTCCCAGAGGCGTCTTGAGGAAGCCAGCAAGGGGCTCGAGAATGTGCTGAAATTATTGGGCTCACGGAAAACAAGCTTAAGCACATCTTTAACCAAGCGGCGGATGACCACGCAGGCAAAGGCGGATGTTGAAGAATCAGAGCAGATGATTGCCGTGTATGAAAAACAGCTATCTGAGATTGAGAACGATTTTAAGGCTGAACTTGAAGAAGCCAAAACAAAGATGGCTGAGTCGGTCAGTAATATAAAGGAAGTCTCAATTGCACTGTATAAAAAGAATATCTTCGTTGAGCTCTTCGGTGTGGTATGGATGCCGTACTATGCTTTTAAGGTCAAGGACAAGTGGGTGACGGTTAAGGCTTTTAAGTAACAAGCCTTGTAGGTTGTGGCAATGCTGCATAACTCACAAGCCTATTAAATAGTCGCGTTTCCGAAGCGCAATTACTACAAAAACATTGAACGCCTATCAAAGGCGTTCAATGTTTATTACATATATTTGGTATCGGATCAACTCTGGTGTTCAATACTTTCCTTGCAGGCTGCATTTTGCTGTAAATCACCGTCAAAATATGCCTTGAGT
>JAUXFJ010000222.1 GCA_030620065.1 Anaerolineaceae bacterium | reverse complement strand
GCTGCCGTCGTGGTCAATAACAATGCTGGGGCAGTATTGCTAACATTATCCGCGTTAGCAAAACGGCATAAAGTAATCGTATCGCGCACGCAGATGATTGAAATCGGAGGAGGCTTTCGTATTCCTGACGTGATGCGTCAATCCGGTGCAAAATTAATCGAAATTGGCACAACCAACCGTGTCCACCTTGGTGACTACGAAACAGCGTTAAGTGAACCCTCTGCAATGATCTTGATAGCCCACCATTCCAACTTCAAAGTGCTAGGCTTCTCCACAGAACCACAACTAAGCCAAATCGTGTCTCTTGCACATGCAAATCAAGTTCCCGTTTTGCACGACCTTGGCTCAGGTGCACTGCTTAATACCGAAGATTTTGGTTTGGAACATGAACCCACCGTACAGGAGTCACTGGCTGCAGGCTGTGATATAGTCTGCTTCTCGGGCGACAAACTCCTTGGTGGACCACAAGCAGGGATCATAATCGGGCGCCAGGACCTGATACAAAAAATCCGCAAACACCCGCTGGCACGTGCGCTGCGTGCGGATAAATTGTGCCTGGCAGCACTCTCAGCCACATTGACTCATTATCTCAAAGGGGAAGCTGACTCCCAGATTCCTGTCTGGCAAATGCTTTCAAAAAACCTTCAGAAAATCAAGGAACAAGCTCAAAATTGGTCTGTCTATCTTGGCGCTGGTGAAGTAGTTCCGGGCAAGTCAACAACCGGAGGAGGTAGTTTGCCTGAAGAAGAATTGGATACTTACTTATTAGCCTTGAAGGTACCGCATATCAATCGGTTCATGAAGAACCTGCGTGCGAACAGTCCTCCAATCATAGCCCGCATCCTTGAAGATCAAGTAGTCTTTGACCCACGCACGGTGCTGGCTTCTCAAGAAGCCGCATTACTGCGCGGAATAAATAAAACACTAAAAACCTAAGTCCGCAACGAGGATGAAAACATGAAACAAGATCTGGAAACATTGATGAAAGCCAATCATGCAGACGCTCTGTGGATCACTGGACCAGCGCAGCATAACCCACCCATGGTCTATATGACTGGTGGAGCACACATAACCAACGCTGACTTGTTCAAGAAACCCGGTGAAGTACCCTATCTCTGTCACGGACCTATGGAACGTGATGAAGCAGCCAAATCCGGTTATCAGCTCATTAGCTATGCGAAATACAACTACAAAGAGCTGCTCAAAGAAGCTGAGGGTGATTACCTGACCGCTTCAGCGCTGCGCTATAAACAAATCCTCACTGAGATTGGTTTAGCCAAAGGGCGAGTGTTCCTGCATGGCCAGCGCGATATCGGTAACATTTTCACTATCTTGAACAAGCTCAAGGAAATGCTGCCGAATCTTGAACTGCTTGGCGATGGCAGTGATGCAATCCTAATGCAAGCCAGGGCGACAAAAGACGCCGATGAGATCGAACGTATCCGCAAGATGGGATGTCTGACTACCACGGTGGTAGGTAAAACGGCAGAATTTCTAGGCGCCCACAAGGTCAAGGAAGAGCTCTTGATCAAAGACGATGGTCAACCGCTCCTCATTGGAGATGTAAAGAGACTTATCAACCTTTGGATTGCAGAGCTTGGAGCTGAAAACCCCGAAGATACAATCTTTGCTATCGGAAGCGACGCAGGTGTCCCCCACAGCAATGGCACGCCCTCGGATATTATCCGCCTGGGTCAAACGATCGTCTTTGATATTTTCCCTTGCGAGGCAGGTGGTGGTTATTTTTATGATTTCACACGCACCTGGTGCCTGGGTTATGCCCAGGATAAAATACAAGCGCTTTATGACCAAGTGAAATCTGTGTACAATACTATAACGAGCGAACTTAAAACTGGCCAAAACGCAAATGTTTTTCAAGAACGCACCTGTGAACTTTTTGAAGAAATGGGACACCCCACAATTCGCAAAGATCCGCAGATAAGCTCTGGATACGTTCACAGCCTTGGGCATGGCGTTGGCTTGAATGTACACGAAAAACCCTGGTTTGGAAGACCTGAGGATCCAAGCAATATGCTCATGCCTGGCTCAGTCTTTACCATTGAACCTGGGCTGTATTATCCAGAACAGGGGATGGGAGTCCGCTTGGAAGACACATACTTCGTCAGCCCCCAGGGAAGCTTCGAAAAGTTTGCAGATTTCCCCATGGACCTGGTACTGCCGATCAAAGGGAAGTAATAAACTTATGGACCACAAGAACGCTAGAATTCTAGGCATAGAAAGCTCATGTGACGAAACAGCTGCTGCGGTCATAATCGGCGGCCGTGTCATTGAGTCTAGTATCATCGCCAGTCAAATTGATCTCCATGCTCGCTTTGGAGGTGTCTTTCCCGAACTTGCTTCACGTGAACATGTGAAAGCCATCTATACCGTTGTTGAAGAAGCTCTGCAACAAAGCCATCTGAGCTTGATAGATATGGACGCCATTGCAGTCACGCGTGGGCCTGGTCTGGCTGGGTCACTGGTCATAGGAGTCAATCTTGCAAAAGCTCTGGCATTAGCTTCCGGCCTCCCTATCATCGGTGTCAATCACCTTGAGGGGCACATCTATTCCGCATGGCTTTATCAATCTGGCACAACCCCTCCCCCGGAACCCCAATTTCCATTACTGGCTTTATTGGTATCTGGCGGCCACAGCGAATTAGTTCTTATGAATGACCATCTTAAATATCAGCGCCTGGGAGGAACTTTGGACGACGCTGCGGGCGAAGCCTTTGATAAGGTTGCCCGTCTTTTGGGTTTATCCTATCCGGGCGGGCCCTCTATACAGGAAGCGGCTCATTCTGGCAATCCAAAAGCCTATGATTTTCCGCGTGCTCGTCTAAAAGATACCTGGAATTTCTCCTTCAGCGGCCTTAAAACAGCCGTACTAAGAAAAGTTCAGGATTTACAGCAAAGCAGCCGACCTTTGCCTGTCGCGGATCTGGCAGCGAGTTTCCAAGCTGCTATCGTTGACGCTCTATTCGATAAAACCATGTCCGCGGCAGAAGAATTCGAGGTCAAAGGGATTCTGGTTGCTGGCGGAGTTTCAGCTAATCAGTCTTTGCGTAAAGCATTTATGACCCAAGACCAGTTCCCCGTGCATATTCCGCCCCTATCTTTATGTACTGACAATGCAGCAATGATCGCCAGTGCTGGATATTATCATTTCATCAACAAGGATCTCGATGATTTTGCATTTGACGTCCAACCCACCTGGCCACTTCCCTAAAAAAAGACTGACTTTATTTGGTAAACCAGCATCTAATGAATAGAGACAAATACGACGAAAACAT
>JAUXFJ010000127.1 GCA_030620065.1 Anaerolineaceae bacterium | reverse complement strand
TAAGTTTGTACTTCCGGGTTCATCAGTTTGACCTTTGTCTGGCTTTCAAACTGAGGATCAGGGTGCTTGATGCTAACAATTGCTGTTAAACCCTCGCGCGTATCTTCGCCGCTGAAATTGCTATCGGAATCTTTAAGCAAGCCGTTCTTACGCGCATAATCGTTAATTGAGCGAGTTACAGCGGCGCGTAAACCGGTGATGTGTGTACCGCCGTCAATTGTATTGATCGTGTTAGCGAAAGCATAAACCGATTCGGTATATACGTCCGTATATTGGATAGCTGTCTCAATAATGATGTTTTCGATTTCTTTTTCGATGAATAAAACCGGGTGCAGTACTTCACGGTTGCGATTTAAGTATTGAACGAATGAGGAGATTCCTCCTTCAAAGTAGAATGTCATTTCACGTTCATCACGTTCATCGAAGAAATGAATCGTAACGGCACGGGTGACAAAAGCCATTTCACGGAAGCGCTGAGTCAGTGTTTCAAAGCGGAAAGAAAGATCGCCTTTAAATATCTCACGGTCAAACATGAAAGAAGTTTCGGTACCGGTTTTATCTTGCCGACACTTAGCGATGACTTTTACGTCTTCTTTGGGATAACCGCGTTCATAACGCTGAAAATGAACTTTGCCTTCCCGATATACTTTTACTTCGCACCATTCGGATAAGGCATTGACTGCGGAGACGCCTACTCCGTGAAGCCCACCCGAGACTTTATAGCTTCCACCGCCAAACTTACCTCCAGCATGCAGAGTTGTCATAACGACTTGCAAAGCAGAGATTTGTCTTTCGGGGTGAATATCAACCGGGATGCCGCGTCCATCATCTATGACTGTGACGCTTTGATCGTTATGAATGATCACATCGATTCTTGTGCAGACCCCTGCTAAAGCTTCATCAATAGAATTATCAACTACTTCATAGATCAGGTGGTGCAGAGCTTTTACATCTGTACCGCCAACGTACATGCCTGGTCTGCGGCGAACTGCTTCCAAACCTTCAAGAATTTGAATATCTTTTGCTTTATAGGATGCTTGGTTGGTCAAACTTAAACTCCCGTTCGAGATTGGATTATATTTTACTTGTCGAGGTGTCTTTCTTTAGATTATTTAATACTGATTGTGTAAATTGGGTTGCATCGAGGAAATAATGATAGCTGGACGCTAATACCGCAGTTGAGATGAACGCATGTCCCAAGATACCTACCAGTAACACCCAGGAATCGGTCGGCGGTACCCGCCACAGCATATCCAAACCTTCACTTAAGAAGAAAGCTGATAATAAGAATAGTGCGCTACTTGGCAGCGAAAATCTGACAACACTAATACTGGTCATCAAAGAAGTAATCAGGTTCTGACGATATAAATATACGCTGTGTGGTGTAAAAAAGAGAGGGATCAGCAGCCAAATCATTAGGACAAGTACGATGAAAAGACCTATCTGCCCGATCATTGGGTTTAGAAGGTTTAATACAGAGATGATTAGCATGCCAGGAATGCTGATAAAGAAAAGGACAATTATCAACATTGCCGGTAATAAAATAATCTGTAATGTCGCTTTTGTAAACTCGCCAAGGGTTCTTTTCTTAATATCTGCAAGGATACTGCTGGCGGTTTGTTGAAAAAAGAAACTACCGAAAATGAAACCTAATAATAAAACAGCGATTAGAGAAACTATCACATTTCCTGAGGTTAGCAGGTCTAATTGGATAGGTGTGCCAACAGGATTACTATTTGGTGAAAGACCAGAGATGAGACTGGGAACGCCAACTGGAAAAGTGCGAATCAAGATTGATAAATTAAATTGGGCAGTGATCTCAGCTGCAAGCGTTGTGAAATCCCCGATCAGTTCAGGGATCTGTGGAGTGTCAAAGCCTGGGAGCAGGGGTATTTTCTCCACAAAAGGCGATAAAAACCTCTCCAGACTGAAATGCGGTCCAAACCACAAAAACAAGTCTATAATGACTGGAAAGATGATTAGGTGGATATTGTTAGCCGTAGTATTGAACCCGGAAACAAAGGCTGACAGGATTTTTGGCTTCCTAAAATTAACTTCAGAACTTGTATTCATACAACTCTTAATTTTACCACACCTGACAGGTTGACTATTCCTACATGGTAAAATTAATTTATGAGCACGAAGCGTATTCTCCCTGACCTGAACAGATTGAGCGTTATCACTGCAATGATCATGCTGGCGTTCAGTTTAACACGGGTAGTTCCTTTTAGTAATAATTATCTATCGGTTAATTTGTTTGGTTTTGTCCTGAATCTTGGTTTTAATTTTAACACAGTGATTGCTTTCATCACCGCGATCCTTGCTGCGGCAGGAAGTGATTGGCTTATTAAAGAGCATCCTAAAGAAAAACTTCGTGAAGCGGGGTGGTATTCTGCTGTTCCTCATTGGATTGTCCCAGTGCTTACGTCATTTGTGATTTCCGTAACTCTCAATAATATGTCTTTGGGCCATGAATGGTGGGTTGTATTTGGATTGGGAAGTTTTTTGCTAATTATGGTTCTGATTGCAGAATATAATGTAATTGATATCGGGGATTTGAGCCATCCTGTTGCGACAGTGGGATTGACAGCACTTTCTTTTGCGCTTTTTTTGATATTGGCGATCGCTGTTCGTACCGCAGGCCTTCGTTTGTATTTAATTATACCTACACTGGTTACTGCAGCTGGTTTTGTTAGTTTGAGGACGATGTATTTGCGTCTGAATGGTAAATGGTTATTTGAATGGGCAATTGTCGCTGCACTTATAATCGGGCAAATGGTTGCAGGGTTTTATTACTTACCAGTCAACCCTCTGCAATTTGGTCTTTTTTTGTTAGGTATTTTGTATGCACTAACAAGTTTTGTTAGTGCATATAATGAAGATAGAGAGCTATTTGGTCTTTTGGTTGAACCGCTCTCTATGTTATTTGCAACATGGTTGATTGGGTTTTTGTTAGGTTAATATCGAGTAACATCAATTATCCTAGTCTTAGGATATCTCCTGATTGAGTGTCTGTGTGTATAGCGCATGCAAATTTCGTTGATGAAGTTCGCTCGCTATTCCACCAAGAAGGATCCTGCTCTTTCCACAGGTATCAATATCAATTGCATCAATGATTTTTAAAGGATTCTTCCGTTTTGATGCTGTACGAACTGCTTTGCGAATTGCCTTTAAGTAAGTAATGTTTGACCTGGCAGCTCCTGCAATTTCTCCGCGCAGAATAATATCACCATGGCCTTGAATAATATTCTCCAAGCTCAATTTATTTATAAGCCTGGTTGTATCTATAAGAACCTCTACATCACCGTCCACAATAAATGGGACTGGCATGAAGGCATCGCCAGTGAATAAAACACGATCCTCCTCCACGAGAATTGAGATGCCGTCTGCAGAGTGCCCGGGTGTGTGAAAAATGCGTAGTCGCTTTTTACCTACTTTTATGGATAAAGCACCTTCATCAAAAGTGATTTGGGGCGGGATGATTTGAATATCTTTAAAAAGTGGATTCTCCTTACCGGCTTCTGAGAGAGCTCGTGAACTGTGTTCTATCATAAGCTCACGGCATAGTTTATGTCCGATAATAGTCGCGTTTGGGAAATAGCAGTTTCCCCAACAATGATCTGCGTGGTGGTGGGTGTTGATGACATATTTCACTGGAACTGACAATTCATTCTCAACAAACTCTTGGATCAAGACCGTTTCTTGAGGTATAAGAGTGTCAATAATAACAGCCCATTGTGGACCAACGATTGCTCCTGCAGTGACCTGGGCATATAATTCGCTTTGAAACCAATATACATTATCTGATGCACGCTCGCGTAGCATAATACCTTCCTATTAGTAAGTAACTTAAAGGAAAGAATAGCACAATTAATGACAAAAGTCAAAAAATGGCAGGTCAGATGATATTAGGATATTTTGGGTTTAATAATAACCCAGCCGATTAAACTTAGGAGGAGTAAACCAGCAATACTTCCTGCAATCAAGGCGCCCCAAGAGGTTTTATCATACCGTCCAACTTTACCCAGCACGGTTTTATTATCATGGATTGGATCAGCTAGAAGCGCGGCTTTATCCGCGCTTTCAGGGAGTGGCACTGGATTCGCATCACTATTTAACTCGTCATCGTACTTCATATCAGATAGGGATGACGTCATAGAGGTGGTTGATTGCGGGACCGGGTATTTGGTGCTAGATATCAATGAAGATGGCGTTTGATTGTTTGCAGTAGCCGACAGGGATTGGGTTGCATTGATCTGTGTACGTGATGGGGTAGCCGATTGATATGAAGATGAATGTGTCCTGGTGGGGGTTGGGGAACGATATGTTTTTGTCGGCGATTTATAAACATAGGGTGTATTTGTCTTAATCAGCGTTGAAGTACGTGTTTGCGTAGGCGTGCGTGTGAGTGTAGCGGTAGGTGTGGCTGTGGATGTGAGAACAGAGACTGGGCCATGGATCTCAATGGTTTGCCCGTTTGCATCGATAACTTCTAATTTATAGAAGTAATTTCTTGCAAACACAATGTCGTAATCCGTGTAATTGTATATACCTCCAATGAAGGGGTTTCCAATCGCTGGGATGGGCTCGGTAATCCGAGTGTAAGTTCCGTTAGCTGTCTCACCCCGAAGGATATGGAAACCTGTGATGTTGTTCTCACTTGATGTGATCCATTTAACATCAACGCGCGAAACCCGGAATTCGCTGGTAAAACTAGTAAGTTGAATTCCTGTTGGGAGCGGAAAGCCGACAATAAAAGGTGTGAATTGGAGATCATTATTTAGATCCGGGCGGCCCGAGGAATCGATTGTTACCGAGATTTCTTTATTTGTTGTGTCACAGCTTGTGGTTTGACCCGCAGCGCCACCAGCGCCAGTTCCTTTGGGCGTTTCACCGGTTTTATCCCATTTGTCAGTCACATCATAGGCTGGATCGTACCACCACAATGGAAATTTTGAACTGCTGGTCTGACCGCAGTAATCGGATGATTCGATGCGTGACTCGCATGAGCTGTTCAGATCATATTTCATGTAGAGAACAAGCTCTGAAGGGGAGCTTCCATCGGCAGTAAAAACATCCCAGAAATTGCTGCAAGCGGTCATGGGTTCAGAGCCAGATTCTAGGAAAGGAATATTATCTTGATTGCCATTTCCATGATTGATAATGTAGATATCAAAATCACCACTGCCATTATGATTATATGAAATTGCGCCATTGAAAGCGGAAGTTTTTGCCGATGTTACTGTTGCGCGGGTTGCATCTACCCCTGTGTCCGCGGTTATGATTGGAGCGCCGAGTTCCTTTCCATTTGTTTTGCTGCAGTTGGATACAGCTGAAGTAGGTGATACGCCTTCGCCCCAGTAGTTGTGATCGACAATACCTTTATTTTGACAGTCAACTTGGTAGCCGTATTTGTTATCAAAGATGTTGTTTGCCGTC
>JAUXFJ010000041.1 GCA_030620065.1 Anaerolineaceae bacterium | reverse complement strand
TGAATTTAACAAAGCTGAAGGTTTGTACACTGTCCGCCAAAAAGACAGTCATGCCTGGCCTGAAGTTTACTTCAACGATTACGGCTGGGTTGAGTTTGAACCAACATCCGCCCAACCGGCGCGCACGCTGCCGCTGGGCACCTCATCATCCACTCCAGCTATCCCATATTCCAATTTACCATCTATTGAAGAGGAAGAAGTTTTTAATGACCTTCCTGCAGCCGAACCAGCCCCTGCAAAAGTTTTTAGTCCCCAAATTGTCACTGACAAACCTTTAACTCTTATTCTGGCATGGTTTGGACCCTTTATGCTCTCCCCGATTTTCGCTTTGTTTGTATGGTGGATCGCAACACCCCTGGTCAGGTTAAGACCCCTTTCATCGATAGTCGTAGATGGGTTTAATAAGCGAGGTTGGGATACCCCCAATTGGCTTCAGCGCTTGAACCAGAGCAGAGAACATTCGCTCTTTGAAAAAACATACAGTTCACTCGCCAAAGCAATTAAACGCTTGAGGCAACCGGTAGATCTGACCGACACACCTGCGGAACGCGGCCTTGCGTTAAGCAAAATAATGCCTGAGGTGTCCCCCCAAGTTGACATATTGGTGAGGGAATACGAACTGGCAAGGTTCAGCACCCATGCTGCCAATCTTCTTGCAGCAAACCAGTCAAGTAAACACATCGTAAGAACAGTCCGCCGCAACTCTTTGAGCCTGCGCTTAAAACACAGATTAAAAAAACACTTACAATAATTTCAAACTTCGCTCACCATATCTCGGAGTGCAGCCAATCTGGCTTCTTTTAAACCGGGCATGGCACTCAGCGCAAAAAATGGCCCACAGCCTTCAAGTACAAGTGACGCAGCGATGTTCCCGCATAAAGCAGCCTCTAATGGGTCGTAAGTCTGGCTATATACCGCCAGGAATCCACCAGCAAAGGCATCCGCCGCGCCAGTTGGATCAGCCACCTGTACCGGATAAGAAGGCACAACCCTGCGCCGTCCGCTGACGCCGTCATAGAGATAATATCCCCAATCTTTTAGCCGGATGAGCACATACTCAGGGCCATAATCGGAAAGTTGCTTGGCAATTTCCCACAGGTCACTACTGCGCCCCTGAAAAAGCTGGCGCACCTCATCCTCGCCTGCAATAAAAGCCGTCAAGTCAGATAATAAGCCAGGCATTTCATCCCAAAACACAGGATCCATGTAGCCTGGCGCAGGACTCATCGTGATTGTCTGCACATGCCCTCTGCCTAGCATGGTGGGCAAAGCCGCATGCGATAAATAATCAATCGGGCAAATATGCACCGCACTGACTTCCTGATATGCATCCGGAATATCCGAAATGCGGATACTCCACGGGTCATACTGGGTCTTACTGCACCGTTTCACGCCACCACCGTAATATTTAAGTAGATTGAGCGGAAAAGCTAATTCTCGCTCTGCAAAATAAGTAATTGGCTCCTCATAGTGCGGGCTCTGGGGGTCGGAATATGCAACAAACCACCGCATGTCCATCTCCTCAAGTGCAACTTTTATCCCCTGCAGGTTAAAACCCCAATCCTCAAACCGTTTTAGCCATGCCTGTGGAAAATCTGCGTTTGTTTTTGCCAGCAAGCTTGCCTTTTCTCCCCACAGGTGCATACCCACTGCCGCATAAGTCAAATTGCCGCCCAGAACATCAATCGCTGCGGGCCCGCTGACAGGCAGAATAGTATCACGCTGTAACTTCCCGATCAACGCGCAACGCAGTGTTTGCTCTTGCCCATCTCCCATGATCCTATGCCTTTGAAAGCGTCATTTCCAGCAAACGCTTGTGATAGGTCTCAAGATCCTCTACATCAGCAGGATAGCTCATCTTGAGGTTCTTAAGCGACTCTACGATCACAGCTGCCACAACCAGGTTGCGGTACCACTTATGATTAGCGGGGATAACATACCAGGGAGCCCAGGTTTTACTGGTACGCTTCAGCGCATCTTCATAAGCACGTTGATAGTCCTTCCAGTACTTGCGCTCTTCCAGATCGCCGGGGTTGAACTTCCAATGCTTATGCGGTTTTTCTACCCGCTCTAAAAAGCGTTGCGCCTGTTCATCTTGATTAATGTGCAGATAAAATTTCAGGATGGTCGCGCCCTCTTCGGCAAGCCTGCGTTCAAACTCGTTGATGTGGCGGTAGCGCTTCTGCCAGGTCTCTTTTGGAACCAGATTATGCACCCTTACCACCAGCACATCCTCATAATGTGAACGGTTAAAGATCACGATCTCGCCTTTAGCGGGCGTCTTCTGATGAACGCGCCACAGATAATCATGATCAAGTTCAACCGGCGTGGGCACTTTAAAGCTGGCGACCTTAACCCCTTGCGGGTTCACCCCTTCAAAGACATGCCGGATCGTGCCATCTTTCCCGCTGGTATCCATACCCTGCAATACGATCAACAGCTTATGCTTATGCTCCGCATAAAGCAGCTCCTGCAACGCCTCAAGCTCCTCGTTAAGCTCTTGCAGAATATCCTTAGCGGTTTGTTTACCACCCTCATATTCACCCACGTCATTCGGGTCATAATCATCCAGTTTTATCCCCCCTTTTGTAGGCACACGATAGTCCTTCATGGTCCCTGCCTTTCATTGTCAAATCGTTTGATATCGCTGCCATAATTATATATGGATATCGACAGATATAACGAACATATATATCATTTTCTCAAGCTTTAAAAGCATGAAGCCGGTGTTGTCTACCGGCTTCGTGCCTTTATTGTTTTTAGTTGATTTACCCTATTTTGCTTTGCCTTCGATCAGCTTGCCTTCTTTAGTCTTTACTTCGATGTGCTTCGGCTTGACTTCTTCTTTCTTGGGCAAATGCAGTGTTAGAATGCCGTTTTCTGATTCGGCTTCGATCTTGTTTGCGTCTACCAATCCGGGCATTGAAATGCTGCGGCAGAATGAACCAACCCGCCGTTCTCGCAGATGATAGCGTCCTTCTTCTTTGCTTTCCTTTTCCTCATCTATCTCAGCCTTAATGGTAAGTGTGTTGTCAGTATAGGTGATCTCGATCTTGTCCGGGTCAATTCCCGCCACAGATGCTTTCACCAGGAATTCATCTTCCTTTTCGATTACATCCAGAGGCAGTAACCAATCGAACGCTTCACCCTGTCTCATCCCGACTTCGTGTAGAGAACGGTCCAAAAGACGATCCAAAGCTCTGCCCATTGAGAAAACATCCCGTAATGGATCGCGACGAATTATATTTACCATCATGTACCTCCTTTTGTACAACAACTTGTTTCTTTTACTTGTCTTATATCCTTTACTATAGCTCCGCTCTATTAGAATAAAATTAATGAAACATAAAAAATATGTCAATACCACAAGGAGGATAAGTGCAACATCTGAAACGTCCGCACCCTAAAGTGTATAGTATGTCCTGGACAACACACGATACAACCCAATATCATTTCATTATCCTGCGAATAACTTTAATTTTCCCTTTGTAAGGGGGATATATCAGCGACAAGTCAAACCAAGAAGCTGCTTTTAGAATGCTTTTCTTATGTGAAAAACGCTCAAAGCCGTTAAATCCATGATAAATTCCAATCCCACTATCTCCTACACCTCCAAACGGCAGGTTTGGATTCACAAAATGCTGTATACAGTGATTAACACATCCGCCGCCAAACTGTATCCTTGAAATCAGTTCATGTTGCACAGTTTTACTTTCACTGAAGATATAGCAGGCAAGAGGATGTTGAGGAAGTTTCGCTATAGTATCCAATATTTCATCAAAATTACCATATTCCATCACTGGCAGAATAGGCCCGAATATTTCTTCAGTCATAACATTGTCATCCAATGTCACACCTTTCATAACTGTTGGAGCAATATATCTGTCGGCTTTGTTGAACTGACCTCCAACTATAACTTTATCTTGATCAATAAGGTTTACAATTCGACTATGATGCCGCTCATTTACTATTCGCCCAAAATCAGGAGATGATGAAGCATCGTCACCGTATATAGTAATGATACGTTGCTTTATCTTTTCAAGAAATTCCTCCTTTATACTTTGATGAACCATTACATAGTCAGGAGCGACACATGTTTGACCTGCATTCATAAATTTCCCATAAACTATGCGATTAACTGCAATATCTATTTTAGCGTCAGAATGGACAATACAAGGACTCTTACCCCCTAATTCCAATGTGACAGGAGTTAAATGTTTGGCTGCGGCTTCCATAACGATAGAGCCAACTCTCGGACTACCAGTAAAGAAAATGTGATCGAATTTTTGTTTTAATAATAGCGTGGTCTCTGGAACTTTACCTGGAATATATGCAACATAAGCAGGATCAAATATTTCGTCGATAAGCTTTTGGATCTCCATACTACAGGTTGGAGTCAATTCAGATGTTTTAATTACAGCAGTATTTCCTGCTGCAATGGCTGCTATTAACGGAGCAAAAGTTAGCTCAATCGGGTAATTGAATGGAGAGATGATTAAATTTACACCAAGCGGTGTAAATAGTACTTGGCTTGATGCCGGTTGACTAAGTAACGGGGTTTTTATCCTCTTAGGTTTCATCCATTTTTTTAAATGTTTTATAGTGTTGGTCAAATCATGTAAGACGAACCCTATTTCAGTAATATATGATTCAAATTCAGATTTCCCCAAATCATCTTTAAGAGCAGCCCTAAATTGACTCTCAAATTTTTTAATACCCTCCTTAAGTTTTTTTAATTCGTTAATCCTGAAGTCATAAGTATGGGTAATTGATGAATTAAAGAACATATGTTGTTTACGAACAATTTCTATTATTTCTTGTTCATTTTTCATAATATTTCCTCCATTTTTTGGGTATAACGGCGAGCGTCAGCTGCCGTGCGGATGCGTGACCCTCACCATCGCCATAAAACCAACCTCAATGCGTGTGTGCCCATCAATTCGCGCGTGCAGATCGCTGTCAACTGCAACGAGTGGTTATGTTGTCATTAATATCTTATCAAAAAGGTTCGTTGAAGTCCAATCGGACAATGTAACCTGACAAGTCATCTCCACCAGGGATAAGATAAACATAATATGACCTTCCATCAGACGAGAAATCACCGTCTCCCATAAAATAATTGCCTGTAATTTCGGATGGTTTTAAATCCCAGCTTGCATCATTGAAGAATGTCAATTTTCTTTGCGTTCCATCCTTATCAATTACCCAAAGGTCAGCCTTAATGGTTTCACCGAAATTGTTCCATTTTATTGCATGCCCTCTCGTTGAAGCAAATAAAATTCGTTCGCTCGACGGTGAATAATGTGCATGTTCATCCCATTCCAGCAGTGTATCGGTATGCCGGATTACTATCTCTCCAGTAGAAGCACTTATTTCCAGAATGTCTATACCGCCAACAGATTGTTCATTGTCCGGATTTCCAGAAAGCAGAATCCTGGAACCGTCGCGGGAAAAACCATGAGTTTCATAAAAAGCCGGTACACCAGGCGTAAATTGCTGATACTCGCCAAGCTCCGGTATGCCAGCATTGAAGGAAAATGAAGCTGATCTTACACGGTAGTCGCCATATTTTAGATTCGGGTTACCCGCTCTCGGCCCGTCGACAATATGAGCCCAAACCAGTTTATCCCCTGCCGAGTTAAAATGGGGATGTAAAGCACCTTCAGGGCTTGTTATGGTGTTAAGTTCAAGGATACGTGTAAGCCCTGTTCCACCCATCTTTATCATCCATAATTCGTTGAAGTATCCAGAGCCGGGTCGGCATGCATTATCGCCTATTACGCCATAGTGTGAAGACTGTTCAACCTGGAATAAAATCCATTCACCGTTGGGATGCCATTCCGGGTTACCTATAAACCTTGCCGGATCATTCAAGTCGGGACTATCACAGGAAAGACAGACCACATTACTGCCGTCAATATCCATTACATATAAATCAGTCAATCCATCTCCCCCTGCTTTGTCAAAGGCGATCATTGAATTATCAGGAGAAACATCAAGTCTCGCTCCCGTTCTGTTAATGATTTCTACATTAATCACATTCAGCGTATTTTGTTCGTTATTCGACTCATTCTGCTCGCTTATCCTATCGCTACATGACGATAGGGCAAGCATAACAATAAGCCAAACAATACAGATAGAAATTGATTTTTTCATTCCTTTTATGTACAAATGATTCTGTTGTAAGAAAAGTTTTGCTTTCATTTGACTCACCTCGATTATTTATAGTGACACATAACAAGATAATCAGCGGATGTTGCTTCTTACCCATAACATTTTTTGCTCATAGTCAATCTTGAAAATTCGCGCTGCTTACTCTAGGACGCAAGCCATTCCACCACATTTTGGGTTAGGTTGGTAAATTATTCATTTTTCTAAATTTGCACATCTGATTTCTTCCACCAACGATATGCAAAAAACACAATTCCGCAAATTATTACCCATATGTTTTCTATTGTCACAGCAATTAAATTAAGAGGTTGGGAAGTAACAATCGCGGGGCCAGAAATAAAAAATGTCCCAAGGATCACATAGATAAGAACTGAACTTAAAGCAAGGAAATCCATTACTCTTGATGATTGAAACGGAAGTTTTTGTGGTCTGGGCGTTTTCAAACTCGCCACAAGGATAGTTGATGATAAAACTACCAATAACCCAACAACAAGATATCCAGACAACGCTCCATAAGGAGCAACAGGATTAAAATGAGCTTTGATCATGACTACCAATTGATAGAAGATTGCCAAACCCCAACCGACCTTTCCCATTCTAGGATGATCCCAATCACGAGGCAATATTCGATTAGCAAAGTATAGAGTAATCATTCCCTGCACAACACCCCAGGATAGTATTCCGACAATCATAAGAGTACCAATATTCACACCAATCAACATTATTCCGCCATATATATTTGGGTTGAAAAGATTACGAGTCAGAAAAGCAGTAGGAAATAAACCATATAAAAACGCCACCATAAAAAGCTCAATATTTTTCGGCCGACAACGCAAAATAAGATCCTCTATCATTGCAAAGTATGTAAAATAGATTCCAAATAGCACCATCACAAGCAGAGGTCTTTCAACAAATTCTCTACTCCCCCTTGCCGAGTATTCAAAGAGAAGATTAAACAATGTACTATAGAATATTATGCTAAAGCGATTTGAAATAATTTTCATTGTGCCAATCTCTCAATACTCTAATCAATTCAAGAAGTCACCCAACGGTTGCGCATCACCTGCCAGGCAAGTGCAGGGCGCGCCTTTGCTAGAAAGCCAACCAGAGGCGCGTGTGGAACCTCGATTTTCGCAGTCTATAGCCTGGTCGGGCGCATGCGCGGGTTGGGCGCGTTTACGCATGACCATTGCCCCTCAACCATGACCATCTCCAACATGGCCGGGGGCGACTGCAGAACGCACCAAGATCAACAGTCCTATGCCTATGCCGAACACCCAGGACAGCAATACCACTAGGCAAGCGGCAGGTTTGACGGATGTGGCGAATGCGGAAGTCAGCGAAAAGACAATCCAGAACAAGAGCGCCAACTTCCAGGAGATGCGGCGAGCAGAGCAGGTTTCATTTGACAACGTGAGTGATGTTGTCGTCTCAATGCCATAGGTTTGCGATAAGGCGGGTGCATGCTTGATATTGAGGTACAAGAGTACCCCCAGTGCCAAATACATCCCCAAAACGGTCAGGTGTGGTCCAGGCGTGCGTGGTAGCGCTTCGGGCCGGATGAGTATGCCCTGCCAAAGGTAATTAAATAGCAACAATATGCCCAGGAAAATAGCCTGGCGTCTGGAAGGGAGCAGGGCACGCAGCGTGTAGGCCTGCCGACGGGTAACCCATTGCCACAACAGCGCCAAGGCACCAAAGACCAGACCAGAGGCAATACCCGAAAGCAACGAGGCTCCGGCAGAGGGTGAATTCATGCCCTGGTACAAACCACAATAAAGAGCAAAGATTGCCACGACAAGAGGCGCAGCCCGGCCACAAAGCATCCGTCGCAGGCGCTGGGGCAAGCTGTCCAACGTTTCGTGCGAAGTTGTAAACAGACCCTCTACCACCATAAGAGGCAGGACAAAAGCCATTATCGGATGCCAGAACAAGACAAGTATCGCCGATTGCACGAGGTAAATGCCGCCAGCGATCCATGTCATCTCGCCCCAAGTTGGTTGCCACACCACTTTGGTGATATACGCCTCATACATGCCAAAGATGACGCCTGCCAGGAACAGAGCATTGATAGTAGGGCGATTGGGGCGAAACACGATCCAGGATAGCACGAGAGCATGGAGCGTATAGAGAGGGAAAACCACCAGCACACCCCACACATCGAAAAAGGCTAAAGGCGCTGAAAAGCTGACAACTTCGGCCAGAATGACAGAGGTAACGCCGAGCAAGAGCCAAAAGAGTACCTTGACCGGGCGGGGAGCAGTGTATGGCTCAGAAGTATATCTTGCAGAATCAATTGGAAGCGACATATTTTTCACAAAGATGCGATCTGGCTTTCACGAAAGCGCCTATCGAGAGTTTCACCTACTGGGCGTTTTTGCCGCGACTGCTGCTTTTATTTTAACCAACATCAACAAATCGCGCCGCGTACCACCTGAGCATAGCACGGTCGACTTCATTAAGGGCTGGTCGGCCCATCTCAATATCACCTCATCTAGATTTATCAACTTATTGTTTCTCAATTCATGAGTCATCTAGTTGTAGCATTATTGTGCTTCTGTATAGAATGATCAGTACAAGCACAACAATTATCCCTATAATTAAGTTGATGCTTTTCGTGTTATCTTGTCGGGCAGCTATAGCAGCTGCCGGCAATAACCCTGTGATAAAGCCAGCTGCACTAGCAAAACCCAGCTTTCGGACTTGCTTCTTCCAATCAGTTCTCCAAAAAATAATGGCGTAAATACCGTAGAGCAATATTACTAATAAAAGAATCATCATCCAAGACACATTTCTAAGTGCCAGTCCGTAAAAAACGAAAAACTGAAACGGAATGAATAAACCACCAACCAACCATAACGTACCGATGGAACGTTTGATTTTTCCATCCGGCACACTGAACCTGATATTAGCTGCCACGATAAAGATGATTAGTATCAAGATACTGAACAGATAATGTCCTATGCCTATTTGATAATTCCGATTGAAAGTCAATCCCATGACAGATGCTGCGGCTACAAAAACTAAAGAGGGGAATACTAGCCATTTTCTCGATAACCAAGGCTTTCGTTCCCCAGTAAACGATTCAATTAATAAAATCGGGATGGTCATACTTATGATCGCATGATATACAATATTCGCAAAAGGTTGTAATACACTGACCCCCAAGACTCTCAATGCTTGCGAAGTAATCGCTGCACCCATCCAAGTAGGATCATACCAGCTTTTTAACAATATGCCTTCTTCTAAAACTCCGAATGCGGCACCCCACAAGAGAATATTGATATAGTTCATTTTTTTATGTGCAACTACTTCCCTAATAACCAGAGCCCCACATCCATAAAATCCTACATAAGTTAGTAAGATTGGCAGTTTGAAAAAGGTAGTAAATGGTGTGGACCCAGAAAGAAGTTCCGCAACAATTGGCGCAGATAAGATTAGCCAATACTTTTGGTACCCTAGTTTATTCATAACCATCACTCCAGTATTGTCTTTAAGGCTGGTTAACGCGGGGTTGTGGCGCAACTGCACAGT
>JAUXFJ010000092.1 GCA_030620065.1 Anaerolineaceae bacterium | reverse complement strand
CTTCGACCGCGTCTGTTTTATCTTCAACTGCGGTTTTTACGATTTCTTCAACCGCGCTTGTTTTATCTTCAACTGTAGTTTTTACAATTTCATCGACCGCGTCTGTTTCTTCTTCACTCTTTTCTTTTGACGTAGTGATCTTTGCAAGTGTTGAAGCACCAAGCAGGTCGGCATCATCCAGTTCCTGATCTTCATCTATCTTGCGTGAGATCACAGAAGGGGCTTCTTCCACCTGCTCTTCTTCGATATCTTTTCGCAGAGATTTACCTTCTATGATGGCATCAGCGATTTTACTTACGAGTAATTTGATGGCACGGATGGCATCATCGTTTGCGGGGATGATGTAATCAATCTTGCGGGGATCACAATTTGTGTCGACCATGGCGACAATCGGGATTCCTTTTAGATTGGCTTCATGAACCGCTGTTTCTTCCCGTGCAACATCCACTACAAAAACAAGCTCAGGCAATTTCTTCATATCGCGAACACCGCTGAGACGTTTTAACAGACGGCGGATAGAGCGTTCGATCATTAAGCCTTCTTTTTTGGTAAGCAGGTCAATTTCGCCACTATCGCGCAAGTGTTCGAGGCGTTCAAGCTCAACAATACGCTCCTGAATGGTAATCCAGTTGGTCAGAGTGCCGCCAAGCCAACGTTCGTTGACATAGGGCATGCCGCAGCGTTCCGCTTCTACTTGAATGGTTTCTTGTGCCTGACGTTTGGTCCCAACGAAGAGGACCGCTCCACCTTCAGTAACACAGTCACGAACAATGCCATAAGCCACATCCAGCATCTTTACAGTTTGCTGAAGGTCAATGATGTGGATGTTATTGCGCTCTGTAAAGATGTACGAGCGCATTAAAGGATTCCATTTATTCGTACGATGACCGAAATGTACGCCGCTCTCTAAGAGAGCCTTCATTGTAACAATTGGTGACATAATACAATTCTCCTTTTGCGTTAAGCCTCCGCCTCTATTCGTGCTTGCCCCTCACCCATCATATGGGCACGCAGGGCAAATATCTTCAGAGGCGTGTGTGATAGATTACTCTGCCTGTGGCGAGAGCGGACTTAGTATATCATAATAATTATCAATGGTGAATAGAATTAGTGACAATAATTGAGTTTTTTCATAGGTAATAATGGTTGAATCAATTCAGAACTTGACCTTCACGAAAATAAGCCAGCGTGGTATAATTCGCCTTCGCGTTCAGCTAAACGCGTGTAATTAAAGATATATAAAGGACCGTTATCATGAATCATGCAGAATTAATTAAATCGGTTGAAGCAGAGGATAATACTAATATTCCGGCAATTTTCCCCGGCGATGCTGTTAGTGTTCATCTGAAAATCAAAGAAGGCGACAGGGAACGTATTCAAGAGTTTAAAGGTACGGTTCTTTATGTGCGCGGCAGTGGCAATAGTGCAACATTCACGGTTCGACGAGTTGCAAGCAACGGTATTGGAGTTGAGCGAACCTTTTTGTTGCGTTCCCCGCGAATAGCCAAGGTTAAGGTACATCGACATACGAAAGTACGCCGAGCACGATTGTACTTCTTACGTGAACGTACCGGCAAGAGCGCTCGGCTTAAGCAACGCTTCTAGCATACTACTGCGATGTTCTGCAGAGCATTACTGCAGGGTGTCCTTTCGCAAGATATTCAAAACCTTATCTGTTGCCTTTGTTACAAGGTTGGTTAAGAATCGCAGATGAGGTTTTTTATTGTTAACTTGCCTCGGCAGATTTTAGGATTATCTCAATGATGAGGTACAGGCTGTGGATGTAAATTCGAAACCATATATTGCCATATCATGTGGTCGGGTTCGGAACAAATCGGGTATTTCGAGCTACGCGATTAAGGAAGCCTATGTTAAAGCACTGCTGAAAATGGGTGCTTTGCCTGTCATACTGCCAATTGGGATTCCTCTAACCTCGCTGGATGACCTTCTTGTAAAGTTTGATGGTGTGTTGTTTAGCGGAGGTGCGGATATTGACCCTCAGCGTTTTGATGGCGAGGAGCATGAGCGCATCTATGGTGTGGATACAGCACGCGATGAATTTGAGATTAGGTTTTTAGATAAGCTGATTAAGGCCCAAAAACCCTTGCTGACCATCTGCCGTGGCACGCAGGTACTCAATGTTGCCTTGGGTGGCAGCCTTTATACAGATATTGGTGATCAAATGCCAAACGCGTTGAAGCATGACTACTTTCCTGGGTTTTCTCGCGATTACATTGCACACAGCGTGCAGTTTGAGGGCGATTCAAGGTTACGAGCGATATTAGGTGGAGATGAGATACCGACTAATAGCTTGCATCATCAAGGGATTAAGGATGTTGGTAATGGTTTATCGGTTACAGCTTACGCACCAGATGGCTTGGTGGAAGCGATTGAGGTCAATGGGCATCCTTTCGCGATCGGCGTGCAATGGCATCCAGAATGTATGCAAGCAGACGAGCGCATGATACGCTTGTTTGGTGCTTTTGTTGAAGCTTGCCGTATTGCTTGATCGGATACAACAGAAGAAATTAGGAAACTAACGCGGGACAAGTCGTTTTGTGCTTATCCCGCCAATCTATTAATAAGAGTCTTGAGACTTACCACGCCCAGTTTGTATCGCGCTTGTTTAGTTATTTTTAGAAATTTGCTCCTCTGCGTAAACAACTCATTGGTGAAGCCAATCAGCATGATAAAATTGATGCATATGGATTACGCGGGAAGTATAGAGAAACCAATAGGCATTTTTGATTCAGGCGTAGGAGGTCTTTCCGTGCTGCGCGCCATCCGCATTCAACTACCATTTGAAGATATAATCTATTTTGGTGATCAGGAAAAAGTCCCCTATGGTTCAAGATCTCTGCTTGAAGTACGCCAGCTTTCAGAAGGAGTGGTGCGTTTCCTGTTGAATGAAGGGGTTAAATTGATTGTTGTGGCATGTAATACTGCATCAGCCGCAGCACTGCATTATTTGAGGGAGGCCTTCCCGTTCATACCATTTGTGGGCATGGAGCCCGCAGTCAAACCAGCAGCAGAGAACACGCATACGGGTAAGGTCGGCGTGCTTGCGACCCCAGCCACATTTCAGGGGGAGTTGTATGCATCGGTTGTTGAACGTTTTGCGCAAGGGGTTGTGATCTTTCAGGAAACCTGTCCTGGGTTGGTCGGTCAGATTGAGGCGGGGAAGTTGAATGTCCAGGAAACACGGCAAATTCTGGAAGAAGCACCTAAGCCGATGATCAAGCAGGGTATTGATACGGTGGTATTGGGCTGCACGCACTATCCTTTTGTCATCCCCATGATTGAGCAGATCGTTGGCCCAAACGTACGTGTGATCGATCCCGCGCCTGCTATTGCCCGTCAAACGATGCATTTGCTTGAACGCGACCAGATCGCCAAACCGGGTCCTCAATCTGGCAGGTTGACTTTCTTTACAAGTGCTGATCCGGCAGCTTTGCAAAAGCTTCTTCCCGAGCTGTTGGGTGCGACTGACCCTGTATTTGGATTGCAATGGATAGGGAATCATTTGGTTCGTGCATAACGAAAAACCGATGCAGCACAGTGCATTGGCAGGATTAACTCCCGAAGGACAAAGAATATATTAGGGGGGACTTAATACTTAAGCAGCGCTAATGCCATGATTGCTTCCCATGGGAGGACCTTAAAAGCGCCACGCGCAACTGCTGCTTCCACTTCAGCACGGTTTAAGAAGAGCAACTGCTGTTCTTCCAGGTCATCCGAGTTGATTTCAGCAACCTTATGCGCGCCGCGCGCCAAGAAGAAGTGCGCAATGGCAATACCCCGATTTGCGCCGACAGAAAATATTCCCAGAGATTCCCAAGTGGGTGCCTCATAGCCAGTTTCTTCGAGAAGCTCACGCTTGGCTGCACTAAGAGGTTGTTCCCCGGGGTTTATGTACCCGCCGACTGGGGCAAGCGAGGTTCCTTTAACCGCGTATTTGATCTGCCTAAAGCAGAGATAGCGTTCATCCGCAGTGATTACTGCAATGTTGACAAAATCGGGCGTAATTACCCAGGGCCAGTCATCGATGATACGGCCATCGGGTAGTTCGATGTTGTGCTGTTCAACAACAAGATAGGGGCTTTTATCGAGGATAATCTGCCGTGAGAGCGTTTTCCAGTTTTGCATAAAGAGCTCCTTTTCTTGGGGATATTGATATGAGAGGACTGCATAAAATGATCAAGAGGTCAAGTCGGCTGGGCTGATACCTAATGCCTGAGGGTCAATACGGATGCCCTGGAAATTCTCAAAGCTCAAGTTGTTGAAAGTGAAACCTTGGTTCTCTTTGAGGCGCTCAAAAAGGCTCAAATAACTCTCATTGATCCTCTTTGACCAATCCAGCCGCAGGAGGTCTGCAGCAGCCTGAATTTGTGCGGCATGAGCGCCTTCGATTTCAGCAAAGCTACCGTATGGCATCTCATCAATGGTTATATGCAGATTGCCCAAATTAAATATCTGACGGTATTTTTCATAAGCGGTATGCACTTGATAGCCCAAGGCTTCGAAAAACCGTTTTGCAGCGGCGAAGTCATCAGCAACAAATTCGATTTCGCGCCGTGTGAGTACGCCGTCGATGATCTCGCCAGAGTCTTTATAGGTTAAGCGCACATCCGTGTCTTGGCGCAGTCTTAAGACACGCCCTGCACGTGTGAGCGCGCCGTCGGGTGTGTCGAAGCGCAAATTGCATTCGAGCGTACGCGGTTGGATGAGTTCCGCACCGCTTAATTTCAAACGATCCAGAAGTTGATCGGGGTGGGATAGGTAGAATTTCACTTCTTTTTCTTGATCGACCATTTTCATTTATCCTTCTTCAAGCGATTGGGTAGATTTGCTCGGTGATAATTCATACGATGGTAGATGTAAAAACCTTTGGCTGCTGGAAAGTTTCAGTGCCCAGATGATGATTAGCAACCAGATGATTGTTACAGCCAACACAAAAGGCCAGTTTTGGGCATCTTCCCAGAGAAAGATCCTTTCCAGCCAATAGCTTAATGCATAGAAGATAGCTGCTACCCATACAGCTTTAAGCGTCCACGGACGCCTGCGCCATAATCCCCAGACGACCGGCAAACCGATGAGCCCCCAAATGAAACCGCTGAGCATCAGATAGATTGGCAGCTCAGGCCGCATTCCCAGCAAAGTGATAAATGAGCTGTTTGAAATCGCGCCAAAGAAACGCAGCCAGGCCATAAGTATGATGAAAATGAAGGTCCATGAGACCAGCGAAAGGAGGAAAGGGCGGTGTTGAATCGCATTTGGGGGAGGGGAGGCTTGTTTATTGGTTTGCATACTATTTACATTTCCTAACCAAGAATATCACACCTCATTGATTTACTGCTTAACGCGGTCATATTAATGCTCAATCTGTAATACATCAGCCAGATAGCCCATCTGGGCAAGTGTGGCAAGGACTTTCTCAACAGCATCTTCATGAACAATGATGGAGACTGGCCCAAGCGGAGCGCCAAGAAAACGTGCTGCCGGGGACTGGTGTAGTTCTCTGAGAATTTCAGCAGACGCTACTCTCAACACACATAAATGTTCAAAATGTGCCTCTGCACCAGCGCTTTCCCAACGGTTGAGCGCTTTGATCAGACTGGGGGGCGGTGCTGTTTTTCCATAGCGATGCAGCAAGGTAATCAAATGGGAAATTTTCAAGCCTTGTTCCCTGGCTGATTTTAATGAAAAAGGTGTAAGACGGTAGCGGTAAGTATTCTCTGACTCAGATTCCCATGTACAAAAGCGGGAAACCTGGTAACGTGCAATGCGGGGTGTGAAAGCAGTCATGTATAAAAGACCTGATGAGGAAATAACGATGGGATCGTCCTCGGGATGAAGCCCTTGTGGTGAGTCTTCCATTAAGAGGGCAGCAGACCAAGCGGAGGCGCGAAAAGCTGTTGGTGTGGCAGAAGGCTGCGCTGAAGCAAGATCGAGGAGGCCAAGCCAGTGCATAGGGCCAGTTATCAGATGGCGGATGAGGGCGCCCTCTATTGTAGACCAGTTTGAAGCGCCGCGCAGTGAATCACCCGTTAGGGCCTCTCGGATAAGCCAGGTGTCGTAATCACCTGCTGGTCGTTGGAAATCAGGTTGGCGATCATGCATAGCTTTAATAAAGGACTCAATCGACCACCATTGACCTTCAGGTATTTCATTCAATAAGTTGAGAATAGCATGGCGGGCCTGCTTGGGGTCGTTCATCCACTCACCTTCGCAGATTATGTCCGGTATTAAGCGCAGTTCGTTGTAATGTGTTGAGCTCATCCAGCCACTTACCAGGAAAGAGAGCGCTTTGGCGCGCTCAGCCTCAAGAAAGGGGCGCGCTTGGTCAGCATTGGGAAGACTATTTGGACTGATCACGTGCAAGGCTTTAAGCAGT
>JAUXFJ010000219.1 GCA_030620065.1 Anaerolineaceae bacterium | reverse complement strand
TGCCTGGGTTGCGATGTCTTTCAAGGGGCTTCAATTCCTGTTGCCATATAAATATTGGGAAGATCAATGTTGAACAAAATATAATCGAGCGAGTTGTGTATGGATAATTAGAAGCTTTACCTGTTCATATATCTTGCCCATCTTCCCATTTTTGATGGGGATTGGCAAGATTATGTAATCTCGCTATTGAGGAAAAAGAAACAATCGTATAACTATTTTGAATCTACAGTAATTAATCCTGTCCGAATTGCGAATTTAACCAGTTCTACACAGGAATGCAAATCTAATTTCCTCATGATACGTTCCCTGTGTCGGGCGACGGTTTTTGGACTGATACCAAGCATAGCCCCGATTTCCTTATTACTATATCCATCCGCAACTAATTCGAGCACTTGCAGTTCTCGTTCAGTGAGCACTTCTAAATCTTTGTGATTTTGTGCTGTTTTTTGTCCGCTTTGCACCTGTGATGACAGTTGCGCTGCTAAGTCTCGATGATCGTCTAATAACCACCGTGCCAATGCCGGTTGCAGGTAAACATGACCTTCTGAAATAGTACGAATAGCGTCGACTAAGTCTTCTGCCGCAGCTTGTTTGGTAACATATCCCTCCGCACCGGCAGCTAACATTTCAAAAAAGTGCTGCTTATCGGCATGCACTGTTAAAGCAAGTACCCTGCATTCAGGGGATATCATTTTGATTCGTCGCGTGGCTTCCAACCCATTCATGCCCTCCATTGCGATATCCATAATCATAACGTCTGGTCGTTCTTGTCTGGCGAGTAAGATTGCCTCCTCACCGCTACTAGCTTCAGCCACCACTTGCATATCTGGCTGTGTATCCAGGTATGTTTTCAGTCCAGTGCGAACGATATCATGATCGTCTACAAGCACTAACCGGATTTGCATCATGTCTTACCTCCACCAGAACTCTTTGTTACACTCAATATCCATGAGCGTCAGCGTTTGTTAGAAGAGTTTGAAGTGACTTGTTCTTCATCAATTCTTTCCTCTCTATTTCGAAGTACAAGTATTTTATCTTTGGGTACTATTACAGTAATGATTGTTCCATTTCCAGGGGAACTTTGAAGGTGAAAATTTCCTCCTGCTGCTTCAACTCGCTCGTTCATTCCAGCCAATCCCCACCCATGGTGAGGAAATGGATGCCTGTTGGCGGAGAAACCTCTTCCTTCATCTTTCACAATTAATTCTACTCTTTCTGGTGAATAAAACACCATAATGAAAGCTTGGGTAACTCCTGCGTGACGGGCGACATTTGTCAGTGCTTCTTGTGCAACGCGAAAAAGCACTGTCTCAACGAACGGATCCAATCTTTTTTCCTGTCCTTTCACCTGCAAGTCTACGGTCAAGCCCATGTGCTTACGTGAGTCATCAACCAGGGAACTTAAAGCTGCTGTTAGGCCAATGTCGTCTAATTGTGCCGGTCTGAGATCATGCATCAATCGATATATGCCCTCAGAAATTCTGCGTCTCAACACCTGTAATTCATCAATTTGCTTATTAATCTCCGTCGTGTGGGATACATTGCGTAAACTTTCAAGCTGAAGACTGATGGCGGCTAATAATTGAGAAGTTTCATCGTGTAATTCACGTGCAACGCGCGTTCGTTCTTCTTCTTGGGCAATAACTGTACGACGCAATAATTCACGGCGTAGATTCTCCTTAGATTCTAGCTCAGTACGTACTCGCTCCAACGCCTCAAGGCGGGCTTTTTCTGATTGGATAAGCTGTTTCTGGCGTTCAGTTGCATTTAGTTGGGAAACCCTAAGCAAACCGACAGTGATAATGACTGCAAGGAGAGCTCTTATTACTTGAATTGGAAAGCCTGTTATTTCTAAAAAGGTGGCTGAATTCCATATATTTGATGGAAAGGAGTCAGTCGCAGGCACAAATGTTTGGGTGAGCCCATATCCAATAAATCCAAATGCTACCAACCACAATACATTTTTTTGTCTGTTTTGAGTAGCTTCTCTTGCTGCTGCCCCTTTTCTAAAGAATGCTAATCCAGCCAAACAGGCTGCTGGTACTGCTAGAAAATAACGGGTCAATGCGTCAACATGAGAAAACCAATCCGCATGTGAATTTTGAGAGAACATTGTGCTAATGATTATAATTCCCGCGAAAACAAGCACAATGGTAATGAGTATGATAGTTTCCAGGCTTGATCGAGTCATTTCTGGTCGCAGGACTCGCAGGCTAAATATAAATAGAAATATAAACGAAATTGCCAGGATGCTGATCCTGCTCCAATTAATAGGTATTGGTAGTTGGATGTCCAATATCGTCTGGTCCATGAGCGCCATTTCGAACCACTCGTGGATACCATGAATAAATCCAAATAACGCCAGTGGGAGAAGAGCTAATGCATCAGCCAGAATTGGTGATCTGCCTGACTCAAGCAGCATAACAACACCCATGCTGAAGAAAGCCAGCCCATAAACAAAAAAAATCAAGGTTACGTTTATCTGCATCCTTTTAGTTGCCTGAAGAGCGAGTTATTTATACCAATTATTCTAATCTATTATTTAGTAAATAGGGTAAAATACATGGGTGAAATTACCCAACGTGCACTATGGTTCATTTGTATAGGAGGTGTTCAAGACAAGATTATTAATATTATAAATCATAATGGTGTTTTTCGATAATTACATTGCAATAAGGAGAAAAATAAATGTCAAAAAAATCAATATTATATATTGGCTTGCTTATGATAGCAATCCTGCTGTTGGCTGCATGCGCAGGACAGGAGGGACCGGAAGGTCCGGTTGGCCCTCCTGGGCCGGCGGGTCCTGAAGGACCACAAGGACCCCCTGGCGAGGAAGGTCCTGCCGGCGAGACAGGACCTCAGGGATCGGCTGGAGTAGCCGGAGCTGCTGGTGCTGAATATGTCGGCACAGAGACCTGTAGCGCCTGCCATACCGATACCTACGATGTCTTCATAAAATCCGGTCACGCTTATAAGCTAAACCCGGTAGTAGATGGTCAGCCTCCTGAGTATCCATTCACGGAGATTACTGAGCTACCGGAAGGCTATACCTGGGACGACATCTTGTATGTGATCGGTGGTTATAACTGGAAAGCACGCTTCGTTGGCAAATATGGCTACATCATAACCGACAAGCCTGGTGAAAGCGGCAACGCTGAGTACCTCAACCAGTTCAACTTCGCCAATGAAAATGTGGGGACAGAGGCTGGATGGGTGACCTATCACTCCGGTGAAGCCGAGATTCCATACAATTGTGGAAGTTGCCACACCACTGGTTACAGCCCGGAAGGCAACCAGGATGACCTGCCAGGTCTCATCGGTACCTGGGCTGAACCTGGCATC
>JAUXFJ010000089.1 GCA_030620065.1 Anaerolineaceae bacterium | reverse complement strand
GCCCCTGCTCCTGCTTCTTTAGGTGTTCCGTTTGAAAAAGAATAATAGTAAAGTCTTTATTGGTAAAGAATATCCAACTATTTAACTTGACTAACAAACTGCGGTTTCAAAAGAAAATAGATTTTACTGATTTCATTGATAAAGATATTGAACGAGTGACAACACGAATTAATCATTGTCTTGGAAAATAGCTTGTATATAAATCACCAATTATGATATTCTATTAAGATATGTTACCGGTTGCACTTGCTGCCCGAATAATGGGTTTACTTGCATCCCAAAGATGCATACTTGGGAAGTTTCGAATTCAGGAACGTAATTATATGGTTGGATGATAGGTGATTTCTATGATTTGGGTTGAGTTGAAAACCGTATTCGTTTTGGCACTCCTCTTACTAATCCCGGGATGGGCATTCCTAGCGGTGAGTGGCTTATGGCGATGCTGGAAAACGTTGCAGCGTTGGTTCCTTGCCATAGGAATAAGCATCGCATTTTATCCTGTGTTTTACTACCTAATGCGCCTCTTGCTGCCTATGGTGCGAATGGGGCGCAGTAAACTCTGGGTGATGCTGGCGGGGATGTTCCTTTTGATCGTCTGGGGGCTGCGGAAATCCTGGCGTAAGCAGTTCAAACTGGAGCACTTGGGTGGGTTGGTTCTAGCTATCGTGGGAGCGACCCTGTTGACGCGTTTCTGGCTGGTGCTTCGATATTCCTACCCAGTTGGTACTGATTCGCTGCATCATTTGATTTTGACACATCTCTCTGCTTCAAATGGTCAATTGCCTCTGACGCTGCTTCCTTTTGCACCCACGCCCACCAACGCTTATCATTTGGGTTTATATGCAATTACGGCACCGTTGGAGATACTGGCTGATGTCCCTGCGCACAGCGCCCTGCTGTGGGCTGCTCAGGCACTGAATGGGTTGTGCGGTATTGGTGTGTTTTTGTTTCTGGATAAGAAGGTCAGCCGATTGGCGGCTGTGGTGGGTTTGGCGGTTGTGGGTTTGTTCAGTTTTCAACCTGCCGGGTACTACAATTGGGGCCGTTTCACACAGGTCAGCGGTTTATCAATCTTATTGATCGCCGCAATAGTTACCTGGGAATCAATACGCGCCTGGCGTGTGGAATGGCCAACGCACAAAATCTCTATAATGCTGCTTTCTTTAGCAGCAGGCTTGTTAAATGCAGGGGTCTTCCTACTGCACTTCCAGGTTGCGGGATACATGCTTCCGCTATTGATAGTGATCGCGATTGTAGAATTTATTAAGGCGTGCAAAGGGAAAAGGCGTATCCTTCAGACAATTTCAGGGATCTTTTTGATAGCGTTGGTGAGCCTGGCACTGATACTGCCCGTACTGCTGTCAGCTTTTGATGTTTATTACGGCTGGAGATCAGCAACCGCGATGGGAGAGGTAACTGGTTTAAGTGTAAGTTACATTTTTAGCCTTGATGCGCTGTTTGGTTTGGCAGCCAAACCATGGTTGGTCATATTGGCAATTGGCGGAATGGTACTGGGGTTGCTTCGAGCACCACGCGAAGCTACAGCGGTGGTGATTTTGTGGACTGTTACGCTGTTTTTAGAAGGCTTTTCTTACCTTTTGAATATTCCATTGCTGGCATTCACAAATATGTCCGGCATCCTGATAATGCTCTATTTACCAATCGGTTTATTGATTGGAATCTTGATCCATGCACTTTTCAGCCGGTTGCCAAAATTTATCACTAAGCGCATCGAGCCGATCTTTTTATGGCTGCTGATAATTGGTGCTTTGGTCGGTTTTTTCTACAGGGTCAGCAACGTGGAGGATTTCAACTACCAATTGATGACGAATGAAGATGAGGCTGCTATGAAATGGGTGGCCGCCAATACCCCGGAAGATGCCATTTTTGCTATTAATACCGATGTTTGGGGAACAGATCTTTCGCCTTATTCAGATGCTGGATTTCTGTTGCTGTATTATACTCAGCGGGATACCACATTTAACACGGTGTTATTTCCACTTGGTCCACAGTGGCATATAGACGAAGTCTTGGCACGGGCTGAGGCGGCAAATGACCTGGATAACCCTGATGAACCATCAACGGACAGGCTGTGTGCCTTAGGCGTTGATTATGTATACATTGGCGCAAAAGGAACGGTCGAGGGGGAGGGCTTCAATGTGGACGGGCTGCAGGAGCTGCCTAGCGTGAGCCTGCTCTATGACCAGGGTGGTGCCCAGGTCTTCAAGATATGTGAATGATGTCTAGTCTTTATCATTGGTCGGATTATTTGCAGCTATTCAAGCTGGCGCGTGGTCGGTTAATTTCTCCGGAGCATTATCATAGATTCGAGAAATTTCAGGGGGAATTGCTGGTGCGGTATTTAAAACATTTTTCCATAGAATTGCAAGGGAAGTTACTGCTGGATTTGGGATGTGGTCAGGGGGGCTTTCTCGTGGCCTTTAAGAAGGCAGGGGCAAGGATAATAGGTTTGGATTTGAATGTAACAAGAATGTTTGAGGATGGGCCACCAAAAGTCGGAGCGGATGCATTACACGTGCCATTCGAATCTTCATGCTATGATGTGGTTGTTTGTACAAATTTGATTGAGCATTTACCAGAACCAGAGTTGCTGTTAGAAGAAGCCTTGCGGGTTCTGAAGCCGGGAGGGATGTTATATTTAAGTTTTCCGCCTTTTTATTCACCCAACGGGGGGCACAATTTTTCACCTTTTCACTTGTTCGGTGAACGGGTGGCTGTTTGGATCTTCAACCAACGGCACCGGCGTGTCAACAGTAATTGGACGGATGAACCTTATGATATTAAAATTGATTCTTATGAGAAGGCATTTGGCAACTGGGGGCTCTACCCTCTCACAATAAAGAAAGCGCGGCGTCTGATAGATTCGCAGCAAGTGACAATTTTGGACCAATCGGTGAAATATCTACCATTGAATTTATCAAAATTCCCAATAATAAACGAGTTTCTCAGTTGGCATGTGCAATTTTTAGTTCAAAAATACTACTCGGCTTGATTTATAACTAAGGCGATAGTATTGCTAGAAACGAATGGAAAGATAATGCGTATTGGCTGCTGTCGAATGCCTAGGCATTGTTTATATGGGCGACGCATATATTTTCAAGATCTGTGAGTGATGTATAATCTGTATCATTGGTTGAATTATCTGTAGCTATTCAAGCTGGCGCGCGGCCGCCTGATTACTCCGGAGCATTATTAGTGAAGCTGACAATTATTGGCCCGGTATTCCCTTATCGCGGTGGGATTGCACATTTTACGACCCTGCTGACGCGTAATTTACGCGAACAAGGCCATGATGTTCAGATGGTCTCGTTCAAGAAACAATATCCACAATGGTTATTTCCTGGTAAGAGTGATAAAGATACCGGATCGGGCAGGGTTAAAGTCAGCGCTGAATATTTACTGAGTCCATTAAATCCATTTAGCTGGTTGAGGACGTTTTCAGCAATTAAGGCTTTTGGACCAGAAATGGTGGTTATTCAGTGGTGGGTTACATTCTGGGCTCCTGCTCTGGGGTTTTTGGCGAAATGGTTAAGGCGAGCAGGTTTCCCTATCGAATTCATTGTCCATAACACAATCCCGCATGAACCTAGATTTTTTGACCCGATGTTAGCCAGGTTTGCATTGAAGCAAGGCCATCAATTTATTGTGATGAATAATAATGAAGTACAACAATTGCAAGATTTATTGGCGGCTAACCTGGATATTACACAATGTCCATTGCCTGTATTTTCAGCATTTCCTGATCTGAATATCACCCAGCAGGAGGCTAGAGAAGAGTTGTTATTACCTGTGGACAAGAGATTAATTCTGTTCTTTGGTATTATTCGTCCTTATAAAGGATTAAGGGATTTGTTGACTGCTATGGGGACCCTTAAAGAGCAAGGCCATGATCTGGGATTGATCGTGGCAGGTGAGTTTTGGGAAGATAAGGACTGTTATCTGAATTATATAAAGGCACTCGATATTTCGGACAGGGTTTGGATTGTTGATCGATATATCACAGATCGGGAAACCTCGCTATATTTTAAGGCTGCCAATCTTTTTGTTGCACCTTATATTGATGGAACTCAAAGTGCGACAGTAAAGACAGCTTTGGGGTTTGGGATGCCCGTGGTAGTTACTCGTTTCGCTGCTGATAAGATTGTAAAGAGCTTGCCTGAATTATACAGGATTGTACCTGAAGCTGATCCTGTTTGCTTGGCTGAGAGCATTCTGGAAATGATTGAGAAGCCTGCTGCGTCTTCCGAGACTATTAATCGAATCAATGAAACAACTTGGTTGCGGATGACCGAAACTGTCCTGTCTCTTAAAAAGAAATCCGATTTTAAGCAGGTATGATAAACCAATTATGGCACATCTGGTGGTCTTATGGTTGAAGTTCTCTTGAGTGGTCTGCAATTATATTGCCCGGCTTGTAAAAACCCTCTTAGGAATGTTGAAGGTGGTGTGTATTGTAGTTTCTGCAATATAAAATATCCACGACTGCTGGATATTTTGGATTTACGCTATCCGCGTCCTGAAGTTTCTAAGTTAGAGCAATCCCAAATTGATGAGATGACCAAAGGATTTGCCTCACTTTCTTTTGATGAACTATTGCAGGTTTTCTTAAGAGAGGCCCAACTTTCTAAAAGAGTTGTTAAGGACACATTGAACTATTACCGTACACAAACTGAGCGCGCCGAGAAAATGGTGGGTATGTTTTTTTCTCGTTATCAAGAATTTTATGGCTCCTTTTCAACGGACTATGCCCTGGATGTTGGTTGCGGTTCAGGCGGGGGATCTGTTGCTTTGGCAAAGAGATGTAAGGAAGTTGTTGGGATTGATTCGCATTTGTCTCAATTGATTTTGGCAAAGAAATTTATTGAACAATCAGACATTCGCAATATTAGACTCGTTTGCGCTTATGCCCAGTGCTTACCGTTTGGTAAAGAATCATTTGGTTTTGCTCAGGGTATCAACGTCATGGAGCATATAGAGGATATGGCCGGAGCGATTATTGGAGAAATTTGGCGGTGCCTTGAATCTGGCGGCGGTTTTGCTGCTGATTCACGCAATCGATTTGATATTTTCTTACCGGAACCACATTCGGGAATTCGTTTTCTTGGTTTTTTACCAAGACGGTGGATACCTGGCTTTGTCAGACAGATTACCGGAAATCATTATGAACATACACGGCTCCTTTCATACCGGGAAATAGAGGCTGTTTTGGCGGGTTGTTTTAACGAGTATCGGGTTGTGCTGCCTTATATCAGTGCTTATGGCAGACCTGCAAGAATGGACCGCTGGGTAAGGGCGTTTGAGCATTGTGGGATATTGAATCGAATCCTTCTTTGCTTTTTTAGTGCACACTTGGCGTTAGCTCGAAAACACTAAAACCTAGTCAGGTTGGATTTGAATTTTGTATTAAATGGAGTAGATTAACAACTATGGCAAGCGGGTTGCGTCGTTTCATTCGTGATTTTCATCGTGAATTTGATGGTTGGGTAGGGAGAGCTTTTAGCAAGCAGCCTTCATTATCTTCTCTTGCGGATGAACCACATCCAAAAATTGGCCTTGATGATTTTGAACAGTTTACCTATTCGCAATGGAAACATTTCAAACGTTTTCATGTATTACCTGTGCATCAAAACCAAAATCCAGCAACCTGTGATCTGAAGGTCTATCAAGATTCCTTAATATATTCATTAATTATCGACAACTTCAAACCTGGGTGTCGTATACTAGAAATTGGGGGCGGTGAGTCGAGAGTGATTTCAGCTTTGAAGGATGATTACGAGGTATGGAATCTGGATAAACTGGAAGGAGTGGGGTTTGGCCCAAAAGGTTTGATGGAATCCACAGGGTTTAAGATTATAAAAGATTATATTGGAGCTTTTTCTTCAGAGCTTCCTGACGCCTATTTTGATTTAGTGTTCAGTATTTCGACAGTCGAACATTTTTCCCGGAAAGAAACTGTGGTGGAGGCTATTCTTGCTGATATTCACAGAGTATTGAAACCAGGCGGATTTTCTTTGCATTGCGTAGATGCATTGTTATATTCAGATCATTTGTTTGTCCATCCGCTGGTTTCGACAGTGCTTTCGAGAATCAAAAACGCACAGACGGAAACTGATTTCAAGGTCATTGCTGATGATGAGGATTTGTGGTTGATGCCGTGGTTTGCGTATTATACACGCTGGTATCACTTGACCCGCCAGTCGTTGAAAAAATTTGGCCAACCATTTTCAATCAATGTGCTCTGGCGGAAAGACCAATAGATGGCATTAAAGAAATCAGATAAATGAAGATACAGAATATGATCCAGTGGTTAAATAAGAAGATAATCAAGAGGGTGTTTTCTTACAGTGTGGCGATGGTGTTAACCCAAATCTTCATGATGGCGTACACAATTATCCTGATGTGGTGGTTATCGCCAGAGAAATATGGCATCATTGCAGCGAATTATGCGGCTATTGTCATGATGACGTTCATTATTAACTGGGGGTTTAATGAGTGGTTAGTAAAAACCATTCCAACAGCAGAGCATCCGAGCGTTTTAACGGGAAGTGTAATTCGTTTTAAAATCATCGTGGGTATATTCTGGGCAATTGGATTGTGGGCTATTTTGCCCTTTATTCAACCTGGGATCTACCAGCGAGGTTTACTGGTGATAATTATT
>JAUXFJ010000181.1 GCA_030620065.1 Anaerolineaceae bacterium | reverse complement strand
TCTACTAACTTGCGGCGTACTGCTCCTTATAGTCTGTATTTGCACCAGCCTGATTGCCTTAACTGGCCTGGGAATCAGCTTTATCACACCCCAGGAGACCAGCATTGCTATAACCACAGAGAAACTCCCCACGCCGCTTCCCACGCTGGCGTCAACGGTGGAACTGGACCCTTCAATTACGCAGCAGATGGACCTCATCCAATCCCAAGTGATCTCCATTCGTGGTTTAGAACCCAGTTTCGCCGTACCACGCACACTCCTCACTGCCGAGCAACTGCGTGAAAATGTAATGAATGATTTTTTGAGTGACTATACTCCCGAGGAAGCACGCCAAGATGCTCTCGAGCTTGCTGTTTTAGGTTTATTACCCCCGGAATTTGACCTTTTGGATTTCTACACAGAGCTCTACAGCGAGCAGGTCGCCGGCTATTACGATGACGATGTGAAAGCCATGTATGTGGTCAAGGGTGAAACCTTCGGCGGCAACGTAAAAATCACCTATGCACACGAGTATACCCACGTCTTGCAGGACCAGATCTATGATTTTCAGGGAGGATTGGGTTACACAGATGAGAATTGTCAGATTGATTCCGAGCGCTGTGCAGGCATTCTGGCCTTAATTGAAGGTGATGCTGTACTAACAGAGATAATGTGGTTTCAAACTTACGCCACAGAAAAAGATTACACCGACATCATGGATTTTTACGAAAGTTACACCAGTCCTGTTTTCGACTCAGCCCCTAACTACATGCAGGAAGATTTCATGTTCCCCTATATGCAGGGTCAAGCCTTTGTACAAAGCCTTTATGATCAAGGTGGATTTGAGGCTATTGATCAGGCATACCAAAATGTGCCAGTCTCAACCGAGCAGATCCTGCATCCAGAACGCTATCCAGATGATAAACCCATCCCCGTACTGCTGCCTGACATGACAGATACCTTAGGCGAAGGATGGACAGAATTGGACCGCAATGTTATGGGTGAGTGGTTTACATACCTAATCCTGGCGCATGGCAGCGACCCCAACTTTAGAATTAATGACAACACCGCCAAAAATGCTGCTGAAGGCTGGGGCGGCGACACTTATCTGGTCTACATCAACGAAGAGACTGAGGAGATCGTCCTCGTTATGGTCAGCACTTGGGATACCCCTCGTGACCTGGATGAATTCTACGAAGCCTTCATGCAATATGCACAGAAACGTTGGGGGGAACCATTTGTTGACCCTGTTGTTGGCAATGCCTGGCAGGGCAGCGATTATTACAATTCGTTTTACGTAACTGGCAACTTCAGCACCTGGATTTTAACTCCTGACGCTGCTCTCGATAAAATTATCAAAGAAGCTCTGCCCTGAGCATCAGGCAAATCATATTATGGCGCTAGATATTAACCGCATCCAAGCTTTATTATTTGATATAGACGGTACGATCAGCAACACCGACGACCATATGGTGGCGCGTCTACTGAAGATATTATCACCCATCCGCTGGGCATTCCGAAGAAAAGATCCTCAGTCCTTCGCCCGTTGGCTGGTGATGGCTGCTGAGACTCCCGGCAATTTTCTATACTCGCTGACCGACCGTTTTGGCTTTGACAAGCACCTCTCCAAGCTGTTCAACAGAATCGCCAGACGGCGCCGATCTCAGCGCAACCCCAGCGATCTCTTTTTTATAATTCCTGGGGTCAAAGAAGCGCTTCAGACATTGCATCAACACTATCCGATGGCAATTGTCAGCGCCCGTGATAAAAGAACGACGCACCTTTTCCTGAAACACTTCGGACTTGATCAGTTTTTCCCTGTTGTGGTCACCGCACAAACCTGCAACCACACCAAACCCTATCCCGATCCGCTAATATTTGCTGCCAAGAAACTCGCTGCCCCGATTGAGAACTGCTTGATGATCGGCGATACAATTGTTGATGTTCACGCAGCATTGTCAGCTGGTGCACAAACCCTTTCCGTCCTTTGCGGCTTTGGGACCGAGCAAGAATTATCCCGCGCCGGAACACAGCATATTCTGCCAAGTACAGACCAGGTCAGCGATTTCCTGCTGGCTGAAACAGCGTCATCCCAAACTCGAGGCGCTGCTAATGCCCTTCGATAAAGTGGTAAAATTACCTCCATTGACTGGGTTTTAACTCCCACTCAAAACTTTTTATCCCCTTGGGGGTTTATATATGTGGAAATGTCTTATTAATTTCTTTAGCAACTTCAAATCCCTAGGAAGAGTAGTTACAGGACATATTTATGCGTGAATCAAACAGCTTAACGAATTGGATCAAAAAATATCCTTACCCGCGCCGCAGGTTCATCCGTGGCCTGTTACGATCAGGTATAGCCATGGCCGCGGCCGTTTTAACCCGCTATGAGGTTATAGGTAAAGAGAATCTTCCCAAGAAAGGTCCGTTACTTATCGTTGGCAACCACTTTCATTTCCTCGATACGATTGGACCCATCCATGCTACAAAATACCTCCTGGAATTCATTGGCGATACTGACATGCCAAATGCGCCCGATACGATGAAGTTCCTGCCTGCTGCGTGGTCCACGTTGAAAATCGAACAGGGGACGCCCAACTTGGACGCCTTACGTGCATCTGAAGCTATTCTTGCTCAGGACGGTGTCCTGGCAATCTATCCAGAAGGACACGTCCACCCACCACCTTTGGCGCGCGCCCTGCCGGGTGCAGCCTATTTGGCACTGCATGTTTCTGCCCCAATCATCCCCATTGCTACTTTCAGCGATAATAATTATGACTTGTTTGGCACCATAATTAAAAAGAAACGCCGCCTGCGAATTTGGACCAAGATCGGACCTGCTTTTGGTCCCTTCAAGAGCAGCAACCCTGACCGCCCTACCCGGGAAGAGATCAGAGAAGCCAGCCGCACCATTATGACCAACATCGCCAGGCTCATGCCGCCATCTTTTCGTGGTGATTTTGACGTTACTCAGCAGACACCTGAAACTGCATAGGTGTTACTCACCAAATAAACCGATAAAACCCCACCCAGAGATCAAACTGTAAATTATAAACAGCCTTTAAAGAGGTTGTTTATGTTTACGTAAAGTCCTATGCAGCACTGGATCGGGGATGCAATTTTGTAATTATTTTCTGAGCGAGAATAAGATTCTCTTTAATGCAATTAATACAAATCCAATACTTTTACATTAGAATTAATACCAAGCAGCCATTCTTAAGCTATTTATGGAATCATATATGGAATATAAAGATTATTATAAAACTATCGGCGTGAGCAAAAAAGCAAGTCAAAAAGAGATAAAATCCGCTTACCGTAAACTTGCCCGTAAACATCATCCGGACGTAAACCCGAATGACCCTTCCGCTGAGGAACGTTTTAAAGAGATCAACGAAGCCTATCAGGTCCTCTCAGACAAGGATAAACGCCAGAAATATGATCGTTTCGGCTCACAGTGGCAGCAATACCGCAACACGGGCGGCCGCCCTGAAGATTTTAATTGGTCACAATGGACTCAACGAGCCCCAGGTTCCTCTGGAGGAAGTGCATACCGCACTGTTTCCCAAGAAGACCTTAATCAGATGTTCGGCGGAGGGCTGGGCGGATTTTCGGATTTCTTTGAAGCCCTGTTTGGTGCTGGTTTTGGAGGCCGGACGGCATCCCGAAGACAACCTCAAGCACGTGCACGCCGTATACCTGACTCAGAACACACTCTAGAGGTAAGCCTGGAAGAAGCTTACCATGGCACCACTCGTACGCTGCAGTTTGAAGATGGCCGCCGCATAGAAGCAAAAATTCCGCTCGGGGTTCGTTCAGGTTCCCGCATCCGATTGAGTGGGCAGGCAGGTAAAAAATCAGCGACAGCCAATTCCGGAGACCTTTATTTAAAAATTAAAATTCTCCCACATAAGCAATTCACGCGTAGAGGCGATGACTTAAAAATCAAGCTCCCAATCGATATCTATACCGCAGTTCTGGGTGGTGAGATCAATGTGCCAACCATGGACAAACCAGTAAGATTGACCATCCCCGCCGGGACGGATTCTGGCAAGGTTTTCCGTTTGAAGGATTTGGGTATGCCCTCGCTAAAAGACCCTAAAAAGCACGGCAACCTTTTCGTCACGATCGAGATACAT